>JAFUKJ010000042.1 GCA_017467805.1 Lachnospiraceae bacterium | reverse complement strand
GCCTGATATAGGAGAAACTATGAGTTATAATATACATCATTTTGATTATACTGAGATTGGTTGGCGGCGGTAACGTAGCTATGGATGCTTCAAGAACAGCAATTCGTTTGGGATCAGAGGTTCATATCGTATATAGAAGAAGTGAAGAGGAGCTTCCAGCGAGAGTTGAAGAAGTACATCACGCTAAGGAAGAAGGCGTAATCTTCGATTTATTAACAAATCCTATTGAAATCGTTGAAGACGAGAACAACTGGGTTAAGGGTATGAAGTGTGTACGCATGGAGCTTGGTGAGCCTGATGCATCAGGAAGAAGACGTCCTGTAGAGGTTGAGGGCAGTGAGTTTGAGATGGAGCTTGATACAGTTATCATGTCTCTTGGTACATCACCTAATCCATTGATTTCTTCTACAACAGAGGGATTAGAGACTAACAAGTGGAAGTGTATCGTTGCAGATGAAGAGTTTGGAAAGACATCTAAGGAAGGTGTATTTGCAGGTGGAGATGCTGTAACAGGTGCTGCTACAGTTATCCTTGCTATGGGTGCAGGTAAGGCTGCTGCGAAGGGTATTCACAAGTATCTTTCAGAGAAATAAATTATAACGACAGAATATGAAATACAGGAAGCGAAAGGGGTTATGAGCTATGCCATGGTGTCCAAAATGTAAATCTGAATATAGAGAAGGAATAACAACTTGTGTTGATTGTAAGGTTGAGTTGGTAGATGACCTGCAGTCAGTAAAAGAGGTTGAAGAAGAGTCCACAAATCCTTATGAGGAGTATGTAACAGAGGTTACTCCTGAGGATGTTGTACAGACAAGAGGAACAGTAAAGGTTTATCACGATAATAAGTCTAAGGCAGAGGATTTTAAGAGTTCTGCATATACTTTATTGATTGTAGGTATTCTTGGTATTGTTGCAATTGTATTGATTGAACTTGGTATTATTCCGTTTAAGATGGCTGCACCTGGTAAGTACATTACTTATGGCGTTATGGGCGCTTTGTTCCTTATTTTCATTATTATGGGTATCAGTTCCTTTGGCTCTGCTAAGAAGTATGCCAGTGAAGCTAAGAAGGAAGATGATTTGACTTCTCAGATTAGAAGCTGGGTATTAGAGAATGTAACCAAGGAATATATTGTACAGAAGTCTGGTGTTCCAGCAGGAATGCCTGAGGAAATGAAGTATTTCCGTTACTTTGCTATCTTAAAGGCGGCAATTGCAGAGGAGTTTGGTGTACTGGATGCATCTTACTTAGAGTCTTTAAGTGAGGAGTTATACGGAGAGATTTTTGAGGAGGCTTAATATTTTATATGAATATTACGCTGATTACTGTTGGTAAGATTAAGGAAAAGTATTATAGAGATGCGATTGATGAGTATGCAAAGCGTTTATCAAGATATTGCAAGCTTGAGATTGTAGAGGTTGCCGATGAGAAGACGCCTGATAATGCTTCTGAAACAGTTGAACTTCAGATTAAGGAGAAGGAAGCTGCCCGTATTATGAAGTATGTGAAGGATGACACTTATCTGATAGCTCTTGCAATAGAAGGCAAGAAGCTGGATTCGGTTCAGTTTGCGAATAAGCTTGAACAGCTTGGTGTACAGGGAAACAGTAATATTGCATTTGTAATAGGTGGTTCCTTGGGCTTGCATCCAACAGTGATGAAAAGAGCAGATTATAAGCTGAGCTTTTCTGATATGACATTTCCGCATCAGCTTATGAGAGTGGTACTGTTAGAACAGATATACAGATGTTATCGTATTATGAATGGTGAACCATATCATAAGTAGAAGTAAATATTTGAATTTATAAGACCTCGCTGGTGTTAGCGGGGTCTTTTTGTGTTATACTTATATATAAGTATGAATAAGGGGAATACAGAAAGGCAGAGGATAAACATGAGAATGTATGATTTGATTATGAAGAAGCGAAATGGCGGTACGCTAAGTGATGAAGAAATTTCCTTTATGATAGAGAATTATACAAAGGGTGAGATTCCAGATTATCAGATGTCTGCTATGATGATGGCAATTTTCTTTCAGGGCATGACAGAAGAGGAAACATTGGCTCTTACCATGGCAATGGCTCATAGTGGAGATATGCTGGATTTGAGTGATATTCAGGGTATTAAGGTTGATAAGCATTCTACGGGAGGTGTAGGTGATAAGACATCGCTTGCACTGACTCCTATGGTAGCGGCTTTAGGTGTACCTGTAGCAAAGATGAGCGGCAGAGGCTTAGGGCATACAGGAGGAACGATAGATAAGCTTGAGAGCTTTGAAGGCTTTTCGACAGGAATCAGCGAAGAGCAATTTAAGAAAAATGTGAATCACATAGGTATTTCCATCATGGGACAGACTGCTGATTTGGCACCAGCAGATAAAAAATTGTATGCGCTGCGTGATGTGACAGCTACAGTAGATAATATGTCTTTGATTGCATCTTCTATTATGAGTAAGAAACTGGCGGCTGGTGCGGATGCCATTGTGTTAGATGTTAAGACTGGTAGCGGCGCATTTATGAAGACAGAGGAGGATTCCTTTGCTTTGGCAAGAGAAATGGTGAAGCTTGGAAATGGAGCTGGCAGAAAGACAGTTGCTGTTATTTCTGATATGGATCAACCTCTTGGTTATGCCGTAGGAAATGCACTTGAGGTAAAAGAAGCAATAGATACTTTGAATGGAAATGGACCTGAGGATTTTGTGGAGCTTTGCCTGACACTAGGTTCTTATATGGTGGTTGCTGCTAATAAGGCAGCTTCTGTTGAAGAGGCAAGAGAAAAGCTGATTCGGGTGATAGAGAATAAAGAAGCATTGGAAAAGCTTGCAGACTTTATAGAAGCTCAGGGTGGAAACAGAGAGCAGGTATATCATCCTGAACGCTTGCCAAAGGCTGATATTATTGAGGAGATTGCAGCGCCGAAGGCAGGATATATTGAAAGAATTGTATGTGATGAGATTGGTATTTGTTCTTTGATACTTGGCGGCGGACGAGAGACTAAGGATAGTGAAATTGATTTGGCGGTTGGACTTGTACTGCACAAGAAGGTAGGAGACAAGGTTGAGGCAGGTGAAGCACTTGCAACCATCCATGCAAATGACAGAGGGAAATTAGAAGCTGCAAAGAAAAGATTTTTGGATGCATATACGATAAGTGACATATGTGTCACAAAGAAAAAGCTAATAAAAGGCATTGTAACAGAATAAGATGCATAAAATGGAGTGTAGAATTTTTACACTCCATTTTTGTGTCTGTTAGAAGGTGGTAAATGGTATGAAAAAAATAGAGCATTTGAATATAAGTGAAAGATTTGCGGAAACATTTTCGCTTCCTAAGGATATGATAGCAAATCAGACATTGATACATATGATTGGCGGTACGGATTTATATATAGAGAATTATAAAGGAATCATGTTGTATTCCTGCCAGGAGATAGTGATTAAGGGGTTTTGCTGTAAAATCATTATTTGTGGGAAGGGGTTATCAATTGCTTACTATTCGGACGAGGATATGAAGGTTTCAGGGAGAATTTACGAGGTGAAAATTGATAGAAATGATAAGTAGATACGAGGTGTAGGCTTGGTTCATAAGTTAAGATGTTTTATAAAGGGGTATGTCAGAGTACAACTGACAGGTGAACAAATCTTTCGTTTATTTAATATGTGTAAGTCACATACAATAACGCTACGGAATATCGTGCAGGAAGAGACAAGGATTTACTGCAATATCCTCATACAGGATTTGTTCAGAATGCTTCCGTTACTAAAGAAAACAAATACAAGAATAAAAATCATTAGAAAGGTTGGAATTCCTTTCTGGTTGCAAAAGGCAAGAAAAAGACTGTGTTTTTTAATATGTCTTTTTACCTGTCTTTTCCTGTTAAATTCCGTAGACAGCTATGTATGGGCAATTGAATATATTGGGAATTTGCAGATTACCAATGATGAGCTGGCGGATTTTATAGTGAATGAAGAGATTCATTACGGAATGAAGAAGGATGAATTACAGCTTGAAGAATTGGAGAAAAGATTGCGAGAGCAATTTCCAGTTGTTACATGGACTTCAATCTATCTGGAAGGAACAAAGCTTTGTGTAGAGGTTAAAGAGAATGATGTAACACAGTATGATAAGGTAATGGAGGCATCAGGAAGTAATCTGATAGCAACAGAGGCTGGAACAATTACTTCGATTGTGACGAGAAATGGTGTTCCTAAGGTAAAAGCTGGTGAGCAGGTTGAGGTAGGGCAGATTCTGGTAGAAGGCTTAGTGCCTGTGTATGATGAGGCTCTAACGGTAGTTGATTATCAGATTTATAATGCGGATGCTGATATTTATATGAATACGATTATGCCTTATTCTGATACGGTAGAGAAACGTTATGCGGTAATGGAGTATACTGGGAAGGTGCAGAAGTGTTTTTTTATAGAAGCGGCGGGAAGACACTATGAAATCCCTGGCTTTTGGAAAAACTTTGAACGATACGAAAAAATATCTCAAAAATGGCAATGCTCTATATTGGAGGATATCTATTTGCCCGTGTTTTATGGTGATGTTTTATATAAAGAATATCAGTTATGTTATCTTGAACATACACAAAAAGAGATGGAAACGTTGTTGTACGAAAATTTTCAACATTTTATGGAAACTTTAGAGGGAAAAGGGGTTCAAATTATCGAAAAAAATGTTAAAATAAGTAATAATACGGATAGTATGGATATGATGGGAGAACTCCTTGTCAATAAGAAAACAGGAACAAGGAGAGAAATTGTGGAGGAGTAGAAGTTGGGAGATTATCAGGTAGGAATGCAGATAGCTGCTGAACATATGCAGAATATCTTTGGCGGCTATAATACCTATATTAAGAAGATAGAGGATGATTTGGATGTAATCATTACAGACAGGAATGGAGAGGTTCGAATTACAGGAGAGCAGGATGCCGTGAAAAAGGCAGTAAAGCTTATGCAGGACCTTGTAGAGCTGTCTAAGCGTGGTAATTTAATTCAGGAGCAGAATATTAACTATGGATTAGAGCTTGCCAAAGAGGACGATGACCAGTCTTTGTTGGATATTGATGCTGAATGCATCTGCCATAGTATTAGTGGAAAGCCAATTAAGCCAAAGACAAAAGGACAGTTAGATTATATTAACGCGATTCGTAAGAATATGATTGTATTCGGTTTGGGACCAGCAGGAACAGGTAAGACCTATCTTGCAATGGCAATGGCGATTACTGCTTTTAAGAATCATGAGGTTGAGAGAATTATTTTGACTCGTCCTGCTATTGAGGCAGGAGAGAAGCTGGGATTTTTGCCAGGTGATTTACAGAGTAAGGTAGACCCTTATCTTAGACCTTTGTATGATGCTTTATACCAGATTATGGGTGCAGACAGCTTTCAGAAGAATATGGAGAAGGGATTAATCGAGGTTGCGCCACTGGCGTATATGCGAGGAAGAACCTTGGATAATGCCTATATTATCTTAGATGAGGCACAGAATACGACACCTGCCCAGATGAAGATGTTCCTGACACGAATTGGATTTGGTTCAAAGGTTATTATAACAGGTGACGCTTCGCAGAAGGATTTAGCAGTGGGTATGCAGTCTGGTCTTGATGTGGCAGAGAAGGTACTTGGTAAGATTAGTGACATTTCATTTATTCGTATGACGAGCAAGGATGTTGTAAGACATCCATTGGTTCAGAAGATTGTAAAGGCTTATGAGGTCTATGAGAGCAATGAACTGAAGAAGCAGTCAAGAGGCAATGATAATCATACAAAAGCATTGCGTAATAAGAAACAGAGATAAAAAGGGGTATTTAACTGATGAAGAAGGAAGAAGCAAAGTGGCTTAAGACAGTATGGATGATTTTGCTGCTGCTTATATCTGTGGTATTAACAGGAGGAACAGCGTATCTGTACGGAAAGACATTTCGAGATATATTTTTGCTTTTTGTAATAACAACGGCATGCTATGGTTGCGTTGTATTTTCTTTTGTGCAGTCCTATGTTTTGGATAAGCTGCATTATGAAAATGGCAAGCATTTTGGAAGGTTTGCACTTCTGTTTATTGCAGGGGTATGTGCAAGCTGTGCATTTCCGTTGCTCCCGACTAGTGGTTGGGTATTCCCTGTATTTGCACTCGCATTCACGCTTTTTTCCAATACTGCAACAGGTATGATTGCATATGCTGGTGTTTTAGGGCTTTGTGTGTATTTGGCAAATGCAGATATTTTAACATTTTTAATGTATTTTCTGCTGGGAGCAATTTTTGCGATTTTATTTGAGCATTTGGATGAGAATTTTAAGACAGGAAGCTCGCTTTTTGTTGCGGTTTTATTATATGCCTGTGCATTGACTGGAAAGGTAGTATTTCAAAGTTCGGGTGTCTTGGATTTTGAACAGTTTATGATGCCGATTATCAATTTCTTTATTACCTTTATTCTGGTAATGTTTGTATTACGTTTGTACTGTGCGAAGGGCATTGATAAGGAAAAAGGTCGTTATCTTGATATTAATGACCAGGAGTTTGCCTTAATTGCAAAGTATAAGGAACTGGATGAAGCTGCATATTATAATGCGATTCATACGGCGTATTTTGCGGAGAAGATTGCCCGTACACTGCATATGGATGTGGATGTTGCAAAGGCAGGAGCTTATTACCATAAGATTATGGTATTGGAGTGCAAGAATGAGGATAAGACTTTGGAGGAGTTTGCAAACAGTATAAGTTTCCACCAATGGCACAGAGAATCCTTCAGGAGTATATTCATAAGACAGAGAAGGTTCGTATGCGTGAGACGGCAGTCGTTCTGTTGGCGGATGCGGTGGTATCATCAATTACATATTTGTCAGCCAAGGAGCAGAAGACAGATGTTGATTACGGCAAGATTGCAGGTGCCATTATGAAACGCAAGATTGATACGGGTGTGTTGAATCATAGTGAATTATCCCTTCGCGATATTCGCGAGATGGAAAAAATATTTACAGGAGAGAAGCTGTATTATGACTTTTTACGTAGAGAATGAGTGTGAAAAAGAGCTTCCATTTAATGTGGAAGAGGTAGTTGAAAAGGTAATTAATCAGGCTTTGGATAGTGAGGATTGTCCATATGAGGTAATGGTATCGGTTACCCTTACGGATAATGAAGGAATTCATCAGTTGAATAAGGAGTTTAGAGACATTGACAGACCGACAGATGTTTTATCATTTCCAAATGTTGATTATGAGGCTCCTGCTGATTTTAGCGGGATTGAAGACTATGTCGAGGACTATTTTGACCCTGAGACAGGAGAGTTGTGTCTTGGAGATATTGTAGTTTCTGTTGATAAGGTGTATGAACAGGCAGAGAGCTATGGACATGCGCCATTACGCGAGTTTGCTTTTTTGGTAGCGCATAGTATGTTGCATTTGCTTGGCTATGACCATATGGAAGAGGAAGAAGCTAAGGTGATGGAGCGCAAGCAGGAGGAGATTCTGATGGCGCTTGGCATTACAAGATAGAAGATTGTTGCAGAGGAGACACAGTGGGGTGAGTATGAAAAAGAAAAATAATTTAGTCCTACAAGGTAGTATTCTTGCAATTGCTGGTATTATCGCAAGATTGATTGGACTTCTTAGACGAATTCCTTTAACGAATATTATTGGTAATGTAGGTAATGCATATTATTCAACAGCATATGCAATTTACAGTATTATGTTGATTATATCTTCATACAGTTTGCCGCTTGCGGTTTCTAAGTTGGTATCTGCCAGAATATCAAAGAATCAATACAAGAACGCACAAAAGGCTTTTCATTGCGCGATGATATTTGCGATTGCCTCAGGAGGAATTGCATTTGCCGTAGTAGAAATATTTGCTGACTGGATTGCTAATGAATTTGTGATGACACCGATGAGTGCGATGGCGCTTAAGGTATTAGGGCCTGCGCTATTGATTGTATCTGTTATGGGAGTGCTTAGAGGATATTTCCAGGGAATTGGTACGATGATGCCGACGGCAGTTTCACAGATTATCGAGCAGATTTTTGTTGTAATTGTTAGTATTTCGGGTGCCATGGTGTTGTTTGGAAGAGGCGAAAAGGTAGGCGCGCTTCTTCATAATGAGAATTATGCGCCAGCATATGGTGCGGCTGGTGCTTCCTTAGGACCAGTAGTAGGAGCTATTGTAGGTTTGGGATTTTTGATACTTATCTATATGGCATATCGACCTAAAATGAAGTATCAAATCCGTAAGGATGTGAATTCTAAGGAAGAGAGCTATGGTACGCTTTTTCGTATTATTTTGTTGACAATTGTTCCTGTGTTGTTAAGCACAACGGTATATAATATCAGTGAATTTATTGACATTAGAATCTATAATCAGGTAATGATTGAAAAAGGCTTTGCAGAGCTTAAAGATGATTATTGGGGTGTGTATACAGGCCAGTATAAGATTTTAATTAACGTACCTTTAGCTCTTGCTAATGCAATGAGCTCGTCTGTTGTTCCTGTCTTAACAGGCTTGCTGGTAAGAAGCCAGTTAAAGGATATTGAGCAGAAGATTAATCAGGCAATGCGTTTTACAATGATGATTACAATACCGAGTGCAGTGGGACTTGCGGTTCTTGCAAGACCGATTATTACCATGCTTTTCCCTAATGAGGGTGATTTGGGAATTAATCTTTTGCAGATTGGTTCTATATCAGTGGTATTTTTATCCATGTCAACCTTGACTAATGGTGTATTACAGGGCATTAATAAGATTAATGTTCCTGTTCGTAATGCTGTGATTGCTTTGGTATTACATGTTGCAGCATTGTATCTGATGTTGCAGATGGATATGGGAATTCAGGGTGTTGTATACTCCAATATTTTATTTGCAGTCATTATGTGTGTATTGAACGCGTTGGCGATTCGTAAGGAGTTACATTATCATCAGGAATGGGTTCGTACGTTTGCTATTCCAGCTATTAGTGCTTTGATTATGGGCGGTGTTATTATAGGATTGAATAAGCTCTTATCTTCGCTTGTTGGAAATATTCTTTCAGTTGTTCTTTGCATTACAGTAGGTGTTGTTGTTTATTTTGTTTCGCTAATCTTATTGAAAGGATTAACGGAGACGGATTTAAAGAGTATGCCTGGCGGAAGAACATTATTGACAATTGCAAAAAAATGTAAGCTGATGTAATTTGAATTGAATAAAATTATAAAAATAAGCTGATACTATGTTCATAATTTTACTTAATAAGGAGTTTGTTATGAAACTTGGATATAGAATCGGCTTATTTTTGCTATTGGCAATGATTGCAGTTGTGCTTGTTCTATTGATGTGGAAGCGTCAAACCACGGATGAATTGCAACAGATGGAGAATCAGTCAGAGATAGAGCGTATTGAAGATGAAACAGTATATGATGAGATAAAACCTGATATTGGTACATCTCAGGCGCAGAATTTTAGAGAGCTGACAACCTGTAATACCATATGTGTTTATGAAAATCTGGATAAAAGTAACAACATGATTACCTTGGTAGAGGAGAAGCTTCCAGGGAAATACATTGATATGGACAGGGAACAGTTAGCGGCGGCATTGGCGGAAGATAGTCAGGTGCTGACCTTGGAAGAAAAGGAGAAGGGCTTTTGTTCGCAAAGTTTGATTTCTTTTTCCAGTGACAGGGTGAAGATTGCAAGGGTATATGACACTTCTGTTGAGGAGCAGGGCTTTTATCTTATGGCAATTGACCACTATGTATGGGTGTACAAGCAGGACAGGAGTACTTTATATTTCAAGACGGATTTGATGCTTGAGGAGCTTCCGACAAAGCTGCAGACTGAAATTGTGAATGGTAAATATATGGAAAGTGAAGAAGCAATTTATAACTTTTTGGAATCCTATAGCAGTTAATTGACAGGGGCGGAAAATGGCTCTCAAAGTTTGTAATGGAACAAGATATATGCTAAGATAAAGCGTAAAAACAAAAGGAGTAACACGCAGAATGAAGAAGAAAAAAGTAGTCATAATAGGTGGTGGTGCTGCTGGTATGATGGCGGCGATTACTGCGGCTAAGGAAGGTGCTGCGGTTACCATATTAGAGCATAAGGACAGAGTTGGTAAGAAAATCCTTATGACAGGAAACGGTAAATGTAACTTAACCAATATGAGTGATATTAGCGGGAAATATTATGGGGAGGATATTCCTCGAATTGAGCAATGTATCAGACAGTTTGATGCGTCTGCAACAAGAGCGTTTTTTCAGGAGATTGGTTTATATACAAAGGAAAAGAGAGATGGCGGCGTTTACCCTGTATCCGAACAGGCAGCAAGTGTGCTGGATGTACTTCGTTTGACCTGTGAGCATTTACAGGTGAATATGCTTACAAATGCCGATGCTATTGCTGTTTTGCCTTCGAAGCAGGGAGGAAGCGTAGAGTATATGCTTTATCCTGAGCCTGAGAAGGTACAGACTAAGAATGGGAAAAAAGAAAAGGTTGTTTGCAGGGGCGAGGCTATTCGAAAGAATATTGCATATGATGCTCTTGTGATAGCCACAGGTGGTCAGGCAGCTTCGGTTGCAGGCTCGGATGGTTCGGGATATGCATTGGCTAAGTCCTTAGGGCATAGCTTGATTAAGCCTTTACCTGCCTTGGTACAGCTTCGGTGTGAAGGAGATTATTTCAAAGCAGTGTCAGGTGTTCGTGCGCAGGCACTGTTGCAGTTGTACATAGATGGAAAGCAGTGTTTTTCAGAAGAGGGAGAGCTTCAGCTAACGGATTATGGTATCTCTGGTATTCCTGTATTTCAGTTTAGCCGTATTGCGGCCAGAGCTTTGTTGGAGAAGAAGCGTTGTGAAGTAGTAATTGACTTTATGACATTCTTGTCAGAAGGACAATTGCAGGAACTGATTGCTCATAAGGAGAGTTTTGCTTATAAAACAATGGAGGAGATGCTTACAGGTCTTGTAAATAAAAAGCTTGCGGCGTTGGTGTGCCGCCAGTGCGGGATTTCATTAACGGATAAGCTTGGTGATGTATCTGAGCGTAAATGGAAAGAATGTCTGCATTTATTGAAGCATTTTAAGGTTGTAGTGAATGGTACGAATCCATTTGAAAATGCGCAGGTTTGCAGCGGTGGTATACCGTTAGCGGAGGTTTCTGACAAAATGGAGTCTTTGAAGCAGAAGGATGTATTCTTTGCAGGAGAAATTCTTGATTGTGATGGAATATGTGGCGGTTATAATCTGCAATGGGCTTGGAGCAGCGGTAAAATTGCGGGGCAGGCGGCAGCCAAATAGTAGAAAGGTAATGAATTCATGATAGTAATAAATCAGCTTAAAACAGAGCTTACATGGAATGGAAAGAAGAAGACTCTGGCAGATATGCTTGACGATATAGAGGCTTTGAAAGTAAAAGCGGCAAAGGTATTGAACATACCAGTTGCAGAAATTGCAAAGGTAGAGATTTTGAAGCATTCTATTGATGCAAGACGTAAACCCCAGATATTTCAGGTGTATTCGCTTGGTGTGACTCTACAAAAGCTTTCAGAGGAAAAGATTGTTAAAAAGTGTAAGAATCCTAATATTTTGATGAATGACATGGTTACATATCAATTTCCTGAAACGGGAAGTAAGACGCTGGCACACAGACCCGTTGTTGTTGGTATGGGGCCTGCGGGATTGTTCTGTGGATATATGCTAGCAATTCATGGTTATCAGCCAATTCTTTTGGAACGTGGATTTGATGTAGAACAGCGTTCTAAGGATGTAGAAGCCTTTTGGAATGGCGGTACATTGAATCCAGAATCGAATGTGCAATTTGGAGAGGGCGGAGCAGGTACCTTTTCCGATGGAAAGCTGAATACCTTGGTGAAGGACAAGTTTGGGCGCAACAAAGAGGTGCTTAGAATCTTTGTAGAGATGGGAGCGCCGAAAGAGATTTTATACGATAGTAAGCCGCATATTGGAACAGATGTGTTAAAGAATGTGGTTGCCAATATGCGTGAAGAAATTATAAAGTATGGTGGCGAGGTTCGTTTTGGAAGTAAGGTTACAGGAATTGAGATTCAAAATGATATGGTGTGCGGTGTAGAGGTCAATGGTGAATATAAGCTAGAGACCAATCAGGTTGTGCTGGCGATAGGTCATAGTGCCAGAGATACCTTTGAATATCTGCATAAGATACAGCTTCCTATGGCAGCTAAGGCATTTGCGGTTGGTATGCGTGTGGAGCATCCTCAGAGCATGATAAATGACAGGATGTATGGAGCGGAACATGGCGCAGAGCTTCCTGCTGCACCATATAAGGTAACTGCTAAGACAAGCAGTGGAAGAGGTGTGTATTCCTTCTGTATGTGTCCAGGAGGATATGTTGTGAATGCATCCAGCGAGGAGGGGCGGACAGCAGTAAATGGCATGAGCTATTCTGATCGAGCAAGTCATAATGCGAACAGTGCAATTATTGTGGCAGTTACCTCTGAGGATTATGGCTGTGAAGGACCTCTTGCTGGTATGGAATTCCAAAGAAGGCTTGAGGAGAAGGCTTTTTCGCTTGGTAAGGGAAAGATACCGACGCAGTATTATGAGGATTATGTGAAAAGCAATGACTCAACTGGTCTTGTTGACTACAATAGTCCATGTATAAAAGGCGGCTATTTCTGGACGAATTTAAGAGGTCTGCTGCCTTCTGAATGTGAGGAAGCCTTTATAGAAGGTATGTCTCATTTTGATAAGGTAATTCCAGGCTTTGCGGCTAAGGATGCTATTCTGTCAGGTGTGGAGAGCAGAACATCGTCGCCGATTAGAATTCATAGAGATGAAACATTGCAAAGTCCTGCTGTGAGGGGCTTGTATCCATGCGGAGAGGGCGCAGGCTACGCTGGAGGAATTACATCTGCTGCCATGGATGGAATCTTAGTGGCAGAACAGATAGCGAAAACCGCATCAGAACACTAGACAGTCTCGCAAAAATGCATTACAATATGAAACGATGTATAAAATGAATAAATATACGGAGGCAAAGCAGTGGAAGAGTTACGAAAGAACCTCAGGAAAAAGGAAAGAATCGTAGTAAAGATAGGATCATCATCTTTACAACACCCCGAGACGGGCGATCTTGATTATATAAAAATGGATATTCTGGTACGCGAATTATGCAATATTCGTAATCAGGGCAAGGATGTTATTCTGGTAACATCGGGTGCGGTTGCTTGTGGAAGAAAGGCTGTAGGTCTTAAGAAGACCTCTAATATTTCAGAGAAGCAGGCATGTGCGGCAATTGGACAGGCAAGACTCATGTCTACCTATCAGAGAATTTTCTCAGAGTATAATCATCAGGCAGCACAGATTTTGATGACAAGAAATACAATTGTTGATGAAGTGTCCCGTAAGAATGCGCAGAATACCTTTAGTCAGTTGTTGGATATGGGAGTTATTCCTGTTGTAAATGAGAATGATACGATATCGACATTCGAGTTGGAGCAGGTAATAGGTGATAATGATACCCTATCAGCAGTGGTAACAGCTTTAACAGGAGCGGATTTATTGATTTTGTTATCTGATATAGATGGTTTGTATACAGATGACCCAAGAAAGAATCCTCAGGCGCAGTTTATCGAGCGTGTTGACAGTCTGACAGAGGAGCTTTTACGCATGGGTAAGGGTACGACAGGCAGCGATTCGGGTACAGGCGGTATGGAGACAAAGCTGACTGCTGCCAAGATTGCTACATATTCAGGTGCTGATATGGTAATTGCCAATGGTAAGGATGTTCGTGTCATTCATAGAATTATGGAGGGCAGAAATTACGGAACCATATTTAAGGCGAATTTGAATGAAGAATTTAATTTGGCTGAGTTTGTAGACCAGTTGCATAAATAGATTTGATATTAGAAATCTGATATGGAGGAATAAAATGACTTTAGATGAGAAGATAGCTAGAATTAATGAATTATATCATAAGTCTCAGGCTGAAGGCTTAACAGACGAAGAGAAAGCTGAGCAGGCACAACTGAGAGCAGAATATATTGCGAATTTTAGAGCCAATCTGAAGGGACAGCTTGACAGTATTACAATCGAGAGACCAGATGGTACAAGAGAGAATCTTGGAGAGAAGTTTGGCGGCAAGAAGCCTACTTCATAAGGCGTATATTTGGGGTGTAGAGGATGGAAGACAAGAAGCAGATTAGAAAGCAGATGCTTGCGCTTCGTAATGCTATGACACATGATGAGGTTGTACAAAAGAGCGAGGCGATTGTGCAGAAGGTGTTACAGACAAATGAGTATAAGGAAGCGCAGAACATTTTACTGTATGCAGATTATTGTCATGAGGTCATGACAAGAGCTTTGTTCGAGGATGCCCTGTTACATAAGAAAAAGGTGTATTTCCCGAAGTCGGATGGACTTACTAATACCATGGAGTTCTATCAGGTGGTGTCGGTAAAACAGCTTTTTGAGGGCTATAAAGGAATTCGTGAGCCAAAAGAGGATGCAGGTAAGAGATTTGTATGGAATCCCTGCGAGGATACTTTGGCGATTATTCCAGGAGTAGCTTTTGATACACGAGGCTATCGTGTTGGCTATGGAAAGGGTTTTTATGATAAGTATTTTAGCAATAAGCGTCCGATTACCATGATGGCACTTGCTTTTGCAAATCAGATTACAGAGGAAGGCATTCCGACAGACGAGCATGATATTAAGATGGATAAGGTTATAACAGAAGAGATTATATATTCATTTTTAAGAATTTAAAAATTTTTAAGGATTTAGAGAGTAAGTGGAAAGGAAACACGATTATGACAATACAGGAAAAAGCGGCAGCAATGAAGCTTGATAGCTCTTTGATGGCTGGTACAACAATTGAGGTAAGAAATGCTGCTTTGGCCAAGATTGCAGAGCGATTGATGGAGAATCAGGCAGCAATCTTTGAAGCAAATGAGAAGGATTTAGCAGAGGCAGAGAAGAATCAGATTGCACCTGCTGTTGTAAAAAGATTAAAGTTTAGCGAGCAGAAGCTTGCGGATTCAGTAAAGGGAATTCAGAATTTACTGACCTTGGAGGACCCTCTTTTCAAGGAACAGTTAAAGAGAGAATTGGATGAGAATCTTGTGCTGGTAAGAGAGACCTGCCCGATTGGTGTGATTGGTGTCATTTTTGAGGCAAGACCTGATGCGTTGATTCAGATTGCATCACTTTGCATCAAGAGTGGTAACTGCGCAATCTTAAAGGACGGAAGTGAAACAAAGTATACCAATAAGGTTTTGTTTGATATTATTTATCAGGCAGCTACAGAGTGTGGTCTGCCAGAGGGATGTCTCTTCCAGGCAGAGCTTAGAGATGAGATTGCAGAGTTGTTGAACTGTCATGAGTCTGTTGATTTGTTAATTCCTAGAGGTTCTAATGCATTTGTGCAGTATATTATGAATAATACCAAGATTCCTGTGCTTGGACATGCAGATGGTATCTGTCATATCTATGTAGATAAGAATTTTGATGTTAAGAAAGCAGTTCCGATTATTGTAGATGCTAAGACACAGTATACAGCGGCTTGTAACTCTGTAGAGACTTTGTTAATTCATGAGGATGCTGTGGATGCACTGATGCCTGCATTGCAGAAGGCATTTGCTGAGAAGAATATTACCCTTCGTGCTACTAAGGAGATTATGGATAAATATCCTTGTGAGGCTGCTACAGATGAAGACTTTGCGACAGAGTATCTTGATTTGATTATTTCTGCAAAGACGGTTAAGAGCGTAGAGGAAGCAGTGAAGCATATTAATCGTTATGGTTCTCATCATACAGACTGTATCATTACAGAGGATGCAGATGCAGCCGCATACTTTATGAGAATGGTAGATTCGGCAGGTGTATACCAGAACTGTTCTACGAGATTTGCAGATGGTTTCCGTTATGGCTTCGGCGCAGAGGTCGGTATTAGCACCAGCAAGATTCATGCAAGAGGCCCAGTTGGTTTGGAAGGCTTGGTAACTTATAAGTATAAGCTTTTTGGTGCAGGTCAGATTGTGGATGACTATGCAACTGGTAAGAACGAGTTTCATTTTAAAAACTTATAGAAATATAATGGCGGTAGGAGTTAGAACCTACCGCCGTTTTTTAACGTGCCATAACTTCAATGATTTCTGCAATATACATGGTGTGCATATCGCCGTCCTGATACCATTTTTCCTTGATTTCAGGAGTGAGGAAAGAATCCTCATTAATTTTTGTTGCTGACAGCTTGTTGCAGAGTAATACAAGATTACCCTCGTCAATATAAGGAATGCCATGCTTGCTTGCAATATTAAGTCCTGCATTGACAATCTTGTCTTCGTTACGTCCTGAGTGCGAGCCACAGTAGCTCAAAGCCTTTTTATATTGTTCATCGAAAAAGGTTACAGAGAAGAAGTCACCATTGTCAATGAACTCCTTAGTGTAGCGTGAGTCACGAATGAAGATGAAAGCAACATTCTTTCCCCACATAACGCCCATGCCACCCCAACTGACAGTCATGGTGTTTGCCTTATCCTTTGTGCCTGCAGTTACAAGTGCCCAGTCCTTTCCGATTTTCTCAAACGGATTTATCTCTAACATGTCGATTGAAATTGGTTGAAATGAATGCATAGTAGTACGCTCCTTTTAAATTAATAATGCTTTATTATTATAGTTCTTTTGCTACCTAAAGTCACGCGAATTTCACAAAATAACTGAAATAAATATATATTGTATATCATTGACACAATATAATCATAAATGTTATCATTAAATAAGAATATATTACTAGAACTCAGTCGCAATTTAAAGGTTAAATTGCGATTTTTGTTTACTATATATAGAGGGGGATTCGTATGAAAAAAATTTTATCATGTATGCTTATTATATGGATATTAGTAGGATGTGTGCAGCCATTAGAGGTGAATGCTGCAGAAAATGTAATTGAAGTTGAAATGGAGATGTATTCGACCTCGGGAACACCTGTGTATTCCACGGATAATGTTTTTACAAACGTAGCATTTTTGCTGGAGAGATTTACCCTGGTGAAGGTTACGGGTATTACAACCACAGGCTTTTATCGTGTTGATATTGGTGGTACCTACTATATTCCAGGGGCATTTCTTGTAGCACAGGTAAGTGCGCCGTTAACAGAAAAAGAAGTAATGTTAGAAGCAGTAGAGGATTATGCTGAAGCCTATGCAATGCTGTTAGAACAGTCTCAGCAGAGTATTGCCAACTTTGGATTAAAGGATATGACGGGTGATGGGATTCCTGAGTTGTTTTCGGGAAATGGTAAGGAAATCTATACATATTACGATGGAAGGGCTGTTATGATGTATTATGGCGTCTATGAAGATACCTTTTATCAGTCACCAAAGGACAATGCGTTACTAGGCAAATATACTTGGAATGGCCAGGATGTATGGGAGGTTTTCTATGTGGATAAGAGTTTATTGCCGTGGGGACAGTTTAGATGTTTTTCCACACTGGCAGCCCCGTATCTTGACAAGGCAGTTCAAATTTCTTATCCATATGTAAATGATGAAGCGACGAGAGCAGGATTAAAGACAATTCTAAAAAATATGATGGGAATCAAATAATGAAAGACCTATGGGGATTCCTCATAGGTCTTTCATTTTGGAGACATTATCCATTTCACCTATATTGCAGTATTTTCTAAAATCATATATAATATTTTAGTTTACTAGATATTTATGCGTTAAGAATAGAAAGGTAAGGTTAGAAACGTGAATAAGATTGAAATGGAAGCAATATTAGCTGAAATAGATGTAAATGCTCCAATTCCTACAGATGAGCATAAGAAGCAATATTATTTTATTAAGAAGATGCAGGATGTTTTACAGGCTGAGGAGCAGAAGCTTGGTCATAAGGTTAGTGCGTGTATTAATACCTTTGGTTGTCAGATGAATGCCCGCGACAGTGAGAAGCTAATCGGTATTTAGAGCATATTGGTTATGAGGTAACTGAGGACGAGGCGGCTGACCTTGTAATTTATAATACCTGCACTGTTCGTGACAATGCGAACCAGAGAATATATGGACGTCTCGGATTCCTGCATAGTATGAAGAAGAAAAATCCAACAAAGAGAATCGCATTATGTGGCTGTATGATGCAGGAGCCATCTGTGATTGAGAAGATTCAGAAGAGCTATTCCTTTGTAGATTTAATCTTTGGTACACACAATATTTTTAAATTTGCTGAGCTTTTATATACGATGTATAGCTCTGACCGTATGGTGATTGATATTTGGAAGGATACCGACCAGATTGTAGAGGACCTTCCCGTTGAGAGAAAGTATCCATTTAAGTCGGGAATAAATATTATGTTTGGCTGTAATAATTTCTGCAGCTATTGTATTGTACCTTATGTAAGAGGTCGTGAGCGTAGCCGTAATCCTAAGGACATTATCCGTGAGATTGAACAGTTAGTTGCTGAGGGTGTTGTAGAGGTTATGCTTTTAGGACAGAATGTTAACTCCTATGGTAAGAATCTTGAGGAGCCTATGACCTTTGCTGAGTTATTACAGGAGATTGAGAAGATTGAAGGCTTGGAAAGAATTCGTTTCATGACATCTCATCCGAAGGATTTATCAGATGATTTAATTCAGGTTATGAAGAATTCCAAGAAGATTTGTAAGCATTTGCATCTTCCGTTACAGTCAGGTTCTACCAGAATCTTAAAGGAAATGAACAGAAGATATACCAAGGAGCAGTATCTTGCACTTGCAAAGAAGATTCGTGAGGAGATTCCTGATATTTCGCTTACAACGGATATTATTGTAGGTTTCCCAGGGGAGACACCTGAGGACGTGGAGGAGACCATCTCTGTTGTAAAGGAAGTGCAGTATGACAATGCCTTTACATTTATTTACTCTAAGAGAACAGGAACACCTGCTGCCGCAATGGAGAATCAGGTGCCTGAGGATGTGGTTAAGGAAGGCTTTGACAAGCTTTTGAAGGTGGTACAGGACACTGCAAGAAGTCGTGTGGGTAGAATGCAGGGACAGGTTCATTCGGCTTTGGTAGAGGAGCTGAATGAGCATGATTCGAGTCTTGTGACAGGTCGTCTTTCTAACAATACCATTGTGCATTTCCCAGGGGATGCCAGTCTGATTGGTAAGATTGTGGATGTGAAGCTGACAGAGTGTCATGGTTTCTATTATACTGGTGAGATGATATAGTTTTCGTGATGAGGGGGAATACTATGGGATTTTTTGATATTGAACACAAGAATAAGTGTCCGCAATGCGGCAAGGAGATGGACTATCTATATGGCAAGCTATTATGTTCGTCATGTGGATATAGAGCAGAGGTTAAAGCAGATATTAAAGATGAGAATTCGGTTCCTGATATGAAGGAATTGCCACCGAAATTATCCAAGGTGGAAGAGAAATTAAATTCTGCAAGTGCATCAGATGAGAGTACAAATACCGACAGTGCTTCGGAAGTAAAACAGGATAATAGTTATACTCCGTATACGAATAACTATCAGCCATACAACTATGCTTACCAAAATCAACCAAATCCAAATTATAATAACACAAATAAAAAGAAAACATCTGGAACTACGATTGCCATTATTGTTGCAGTATGTACTTTGGTTATTATTGGATTGATTGCTGTGTTAGGAGTTATGATTCAGAAGTTTAGCTCTTCCTTTGAACAGATGGTTACTGCTGAGATTGATTCCCAGCTTGGCGAAATACCAGTGACTGTCGAAAGCATGGAAAGCTATGAAACAGCTTTTGATGACTTGGAGGAACAGGCGGCGGAGCTGGCAGCATTACTGGAGTCAGTTTCTAATGAGAATAAGCAAAATGCATCGCTTCCATCAACAGATGAGGATGTAGTAATTGATTATCCAGTCCTAGATACACAATCCTATGGAATGATAGAGTTTGTAGAAGCGGTGTTTGGTAAAAGCTACGATGAGGTGACACAGGATGAGTTTGCGAGCATTGTATATATGGATTTTTACTATAATGATGATTATATGCCGACAGTAACCTATGGAATGCTGACTGAGGCTGAGCCAGAATGGGGAGAGTATTTTGAGGTTACCCTCGAATCCTTTGATTATTCTGCTACAAATTTCTCTGTATTTCCAAGTCTGCATACGCTTTATTTGGATGATTATGTGGATGTTGGTTCGTTAAGCGGTCTTGGTGAATTATGCGTGCTTGGCAGCTTTATGACGCCTAATGAAATTGCACAGTTCGTCAGCCCTGAACAGCTGATTTCGCTGACGCTGTATGATATGTTTGATGCACCGAATCTGGAGGGCATTGGCAGATTTTACAATTTAACATCTTTGTATATCAATGCGGAGTCTGTTGAAAATATAGATGCATTGGCATTGCTTACAGGTTTGCAGAATCTTGGTATTTATTATGGCGATATGATTATGGATTTTCAGGCATTAAATTCTCTGACAGCCATGGAGAGTCTTTCTATAACAAGCTATGCTTTGGATGATTTCAGCTTTGTGGCTTATATGCCTAATTTGTATTCTTTATCTATTGGCGACTGCTACTATGCAGAGAAATCGGCGTGGGATTTTATTACCTTTGCATTTAGTCTGCAGTGGTTAACCTTAGATAACTGCTATATTCCATACAGTGTTGAGAAGTTCATGGCATTGCCGTATATGGAGTATCTGGAGATTACAGAATGCATGACAGGTATTGATATGGAGAATCTTACATATAATGAGAATCTATGGGCATTGGATGTTACAGATACCACGTTCCTAAAGGTTAAGAATGGTGTATGGAACGATGAAGCAGAAGTAATCTATATTGAGGACTGTGTAGAACAGTTATATGAATATTATCCGAATTTGGAAGAAGTGTATTATTAATGATTGCAAGAAGAACATATGCTGAAAAGTGTATGTTCTTTTTGATTTTAACATTTCATTAACATTTCTTTAGTAAATTAATAACATCTCCCTTGTATGATACATACATAATCAAGGTGAAAGGAATGGTAAGTATTATGAATGAAACAAGCTTTGAATACACATATTCAGCAAAACAGCAGAAGGAAATAGAGGCAATTAGAAAGAAGTATCTTCCGAAGGAAGAGGATAAGATGGAAATGATACGTCGACTTGACAGAAGTACAGAAAGACCAGGCGTTATAATATCTCTGGTGGTAGGAATCGTTGGAAGTCTGATACTTGGTATCGGAATGTGCTGTACGATGGTGTGGACAGATATGCTATTTATACCAGGTATTATCATTGGATTAATCGGTATGGCAATTCTTTCGGTTGCATATCCATTATATAAGAGTATTACCAAGAAGCAGCGTGAAAAGGTTGCAGAGAAGATATTGGCATTAAGCGAAGAGCTTGCATTATAAGATATAATTAAAATAGAGCGCGGAGGGGTACGGATGAAGAAGAAAATTGTAATCTATCAAAAGGGAAAGGCGACAGAACAGGAAGTAAATTATATTCCTGTTCGTTTTATCATTGCAATACTATTGATTGTATTGGAAACGGCAGCAGTTTTAGCATTAACAATTTTATGTGCGCTCTATATTCCGTACTTTTATTTGGCAATGTATGCCACGCAAATATTTTGTGTATTAAGGATTATTAATTCACAGGAAAACCCTGATTATAAGATACCATGGCTTTTATTTGTTCTGATAGTTCCTGTAGCAGGCTTTATGATTTATCTGATGTTCTATGACAGAAAGCTACAGACAAAATATGTAAAGAGACTCGAAAAAATAGGAATTCAGCAGATAAATACAAAGGATGAAGCTGTTTTTGAACGCTTGGAAGCAGAAGACAAGCAGGCATATATGAACGCAAAACAGCTTTGTAAAATGGCTTCAACGCATCTGTATCAGAATACTTCAGCGAAGTATTACGATATGGGTGAAAAGCTTCATGTTGCAATGCTGGATGACCTTAAGAGGGCGAAAAAATTTATTTTTATGGAATACTTTATTATTGAGGAGGGCATCTTTTGGAATAGTATTCTTGACATATTAAAGGAAAAGGCAGCAGAAGGTGTAGAGGTTCGTGTAATTTATGATGATGTAGGCTGTATGTGTACCTTGCCAGGTGATTACTATAAGACCTTAAATAAGTTTGGTATTAAGGCTGTCTGCTTCTCACGGTTGAAAGGACAGGCGGATAACGAGTTTAACAACCGCAGTCACCGCAAAATCATGGTAATAGATGGTGAAGTGGGATATACAGGCGGCGTTAATATTGCAGATGAATATATTAATGAAAAGGTATTATTTGGACTTTGGAAGGATGTTGGTATTCGTCTTGAAGGCGAGGCAGTTGCACAATTGACCTCAATATTCCTTGCAGATTATGAAATGAATGTTAAGACACCTGTAACAGAGTTTGCACCATATTATTGGAATCAGACTACTATTCCTGATAATGGCTATATGATTCCGTTTGGTGACGGACCTGCCCCTATGTTCAAGCATAGAGTGGCACAAACCATGATTATGAATATGCTAAATCAGGCTACTGAATATGTATATATGATGAGTCCATATTTGATTATTGATAATGAGCTATGTCAATGTATGGAGAATGCTGCTATGCGTGGTGTGGATGTTCGGATTATCACACCACATATACCAGATAAAAAGGTTATTTTTACCATGACACAGAGCTATTATAAACGCTTGATGGATGCTGGAGTAAAAATTTTTGAGTTTGAACCAGGATTTGTACATGCAAAGGTATATCTTTCTGATGATAAATATGCTATAGTAGGTACGATAAACCTCGATTATCGAAGCTTGGTACATCATTTTGAGAATGGTATATGGCTATACAGGCATGAAGTGCTAAGTGAGATTAAGGATGATATCTGTCATACATTTACACAATCTATATTGATGAATAACGAGGAAGTGAAAAATACAATACCGCAAAGAATAATTCGGGCAGTTGTAAGGGCTATATCACCGATGCTTTAAGCGGAGACACGGAGGATTTCGACATGAATAGAATATTATATATGGTATTAAGGAATTTCACCAAGGTACCTGGAGCTTATTTAAAGCTACGTCATTATGCCAAGAATACAGACAAATATCCTGAACTGGAAAAGTATCAGCATATTCAGTATATTTTTCAGCAAGCAATTAAAGGCGGCAATATTGATTTGCAAATTTATGGTAAAGAGAATATTCCTGCTGAAGATGGATTTTTAATTATTTCTAATCATCAGGGATTGTTTGACATTATGGCAATTGCTGCAGGCTGTGACAGACCTTGGGGTGCTGTTTTGAAGAAGGAATTATATGAGATACCATTTATGAAAGAACTTGTTGATTGTACTTATTCCTTCCCTATGGATAGAGATGATATTAAGCAGTCGATGCAGGTAATTATATCAACTACCAAAGAGGTACAGAAGGGACGTAATTATTTAATCTTCCCTGAGGGTACAAGAAGCAAGATGGGAAATAAGATGTTAGAGTTCCATAGCGGTAGCTTTAAAATTGCAACAAAAGCAAAGTGTCCGATTCTTCCAATCGCGTTGATTGATTGCTATAAGGCACTGGACCAGAAGGGACATCATCCGATTACTGTACAGATGCATTATTTAGAGCCTATTCAGTACGAAGAATATAAGGATATGAATACTACAGAATTAGCGAATCTGGTACGTGCAAGAATCGAAGCAGCAATTGAAGAGCATGCTCCAAAAGCTGAATAATAAACGAAAAAATAGCTGGTAAGCAAATCACTTACCAGCTTATATTTTGTCTAAAATTAATCTGTGAAGTTATCGAAGTAACCCTGGATGTGGATGATAGGAGTACCCTTATCACCTGAACCACTTGTTAAGTCACAAAGAGAACCAATTAAGTCTGTTAACTGTCTTGGTGTTGTACCCTGTGATGCCATATTACCAACAAGGTTAGAATCCTTCTGCTTAATACTGTTAGAGATAGCTTCCTTTAACTCAGCACCGCTTAAGTTCTTGAAGTCATTATCAGCAAGATACTTGAGCTTTAACTCGTTAGGAGTACCGATAAGTCCCTTTGTAAAAGCAGGAGATACAACTGGGTCAGCAAGCTCCCAAATCTTACCCTGAGGATCCTTGAAAGCACCGTCGCCATATACCATAACTTCAACATGCTTACCTGTCTTCTCAAGAAGCTGTGCCTGAATAGCATCAACAAGATCCTGGCACTCTCTAGGGAATAACTTAATCTTATCCTCTGTAGACTTGTTAGAACCTAATAAACCATACTTTGTATTATAGCCGCTTCCGTTAACTGATGCTGTAAGGATATCATCCAAACCGCATACAGCTTTAGCACCTGCTGCCTTAAGAAGGCGCTTGCTTCTGGCTCTTGTATGGATATCACAAGTTAAAACACAATCTGCATAATTTAAAATAGCAGTAGCCTGGTTAGCGAAGATAATCTCAACCTCTGCACCAGCCTCTGTGATAATGTCAGAATAGTACTGAACATAATCAACACCTGTGAACTCATGCTTATTCTCGCCAAAAAGCTCACGATATCTCTCTAATGTTAACACGTCAGTATAAGGATTAATACCAGCTTCATCTAACTGATCATAAGTTAAAAGAGCATTACCAACCTCATCGCTAGGATAGCTTAACATCAAAACTACCTTCTTAGCACCCATTGCAATACCCTTTAAGCAGATTGCAAAACGGTTACGTGATAAGATAGGGAAAATAACACCGATTGTTCCGCCGCCTAACTTTGCCTTTACGTCATCAGCAATATCCTGAACAGAAGCATAATTACCCTGTGCACGAGCTACAATTGACTCTGTTAATGCAACAACGTCACGATCTCTAAAAGAGTATCCTTCACTCTGGGCAGCTTCCATAACGCTAGTTACTGCGATGTCAACTAAATTGTCGCCCTCTCTGATAATTGGACAACGAACACCTCTTGATACTGTTCCTACTTTTCTTTCCATTTAACATACCTTCATTCATATTCATAGTATAGTTATGCATAGTTATTCATGCACAATTTGCCTTGACTAAATATCATGGCCTCATCATATATTTTTAAGAATTTACCTTATAGTAATTACCAAAAAAACATATGTCCGCGTCTATTATACTCTGTAGACCTGCATGTTGCAAGAAAATCTTTAAAAATATGCAAAAAAAGTCAATTTGTCGAATATAGATGAAATTGTAGATACAAAAGTAGTATAAATATGCATGACTACTATGCGAAAATTTCGCAATAATAACCACTGTACAAATTATGTAAATGTGTTAAAATGAATTTGGTATAATAAGGACGGGCAAAAGGTACTCATTTGCCCGTTTTATTCGTTATTTATATGATAGATGACTATAAGAAAGAGAGATATAACAATGGCAGAATTGACACCGATGATGAAACAGTATATGGAGACTAAGCAGCAATATCCTGACTGCATTTTATTCTATAGACTCGGTGACTTTTATGAGATGTTTTTTGAGGATGCAATTACGGCATCTAAGGTTTTAGAGATTACTTTGACTGGTAAGGATTGTGGTTTGGAGGAGAGAGCACCTATGTGTGGTGTTCCTTATCATGCTGTAGATACCTATCTGAATAAGCTGGTTACAAAAGGCTACAAGGTAGCTATCGGAGAGCAGGTAGAGGACCCAAAGCTTGCAAAGGGACTTGTCAAGCGAGAGGTTGTTCGTATTGTGACGCCTGGTACGAATCTTAATATGCAGGCATTGGAGGAGTCAAAGAATAACTATCTGATGTGTGTTACCTATTTTCCGAACAGAATCGGTATTTCCGTTTCTGATATTACAACAGGCGATTTCTATGTCACTGAGGTTGAGGATTTAAGCAAGCTTCAGGATGAGATTTATAAGTATATGCCGACAGAGATTATCTGTAATGACGGCTTTGTTGTGAGCGGTTTCGATGTGGATGATTTGCGTAATCGTCTTGGCATGGCGGTTTATTCCTTAGAGGCCTGGTACTTTGATGATGACGGCTGTCGTAATGCCTTAATGAAACACTTTAAGGTAAATACTTTAACAGGACTTGGCATTGAGGATTTCCCCGCAGGACTTATTTCTTCGGGTGCTATGATGCAGTATCTGTTAGAGACGCAGAAGACTTCCCTGGAGCATATTACCCATATTACACCTTATCTTGCAAGCCGTTATATGCTGCTTGACAGTTCTACCAGACGTAATCTGGAGCTGACAGAGACTTTACGTGAGAAGCAGAAGCGAGGTTCTCTTTTATGGGTGCTTGATAAGACAAAGACTGCCATGGGTGCAAGACGTCTTAGAAGTGATATTGAACAGCCACTTATTAATAAGGATGATATTAATGATAGACTGGATGCAGTAGAGCAGCTTTGCAATAATATGGTAGGAAGAGATGAGATTCGCGAATATCTCAATCCCATCTATGATTTAGAGCGTCTGCTTGGTAAGGTAAGCTATAAGTCGGCGAATCCCCGTGACTTGATTGCTTTTGCTAATTCTATGGAGATGCTTCCTCATATTAAGACGGTTTTGCGTGAGTTTGATGCGAAGCTTTTGGTTGAGATTGAGAATGAAATTGATGGCTTGGAGGATTTGTATCATTTGATTCGTGATGCCATTCAGGAGGAGCCGCCGCTGACCATTCGCGAGGGTGGCATTATTAAGAATGGTTTTGATGAGAATGTAGATATGTTCCGCAATGCCAAGATGCAGGGCAAGAGCTGGCTTGCAGCATTGGAGGAAGAGGATAGAGAACGTACAGGCATTAAGAATCTTAAGGTAAAATATAATAAGGTATTTGGTTATTACTTTGAGGTAACCAATTCCTATAAGAATCTTGTACCTGAGGACTATATCAGAAAGCAGACTTTGGTAAATGCAGAGCGTTATACTACACCAAAGCTTAAGGAATTAGAGGATACGATTCTGAATGCTGAAGATAAGCTTAACACTCTGGAATATGACATTTTCTGCAGAATTCGTGATGATATTGCAACACAGCTTGAGCGTATTCAGAAGACTGCCAAGGCAGTTGCAAGACTTGATATGTTTGCTTCGCTTTCTATCGTAGCTGAGCAGAATCATTATGTAAGACCAACTCTTAATGAGAAGGGTGTTATTGATATTAAGGATGGAAGACATCCTGTTGTTGAGAAGATGATTGACCATGATATGTTTGTGGCAAATGACACATATCTTGATAATGGAAGACATTGTATTTCTGTTATTACAGGGCCCAATATGGCTGGTAAGTCTACCTATATGAGACAGTCAGCGATTATCGTGCTGATGGCGCAGCTTGGAAGCTTTGTCCCTGCCAAGAGTGCCAATATCGGTATTGTAGACCGCATATTTACCCGTGTAGGTGCATCAGATGACCTTGCAAGCGGTCAGAGTACTTTCATGGTGGAAATGAACGAGGTAGCCAATATTCTTCGTAATGCGACCTCTAAGAGTCTTCTAGTACTGGATGAGATTGGTCGTGGAACATCTACCTTTGACGGCTTAAGTATTGCATGGGCAGTTATCGAACATATCAGCAATAAGAAGCTTTTGGGTGCTAAGACCTTATTCGCAACACATTATCATGAGCTTACAGAGCTTGAGGGTAAGATGAGCAATGTGAATAATTATTGTATCGCGGTTAAAGAAAAGGGGGACGATATCGTATTCCTTAGAAAGATTATTAAGGGCGGCGCGGACCGAAGCTATGGTATTCAGGTTGCAAAGCTTGCAGGTGTTCCTGATATGGTAATTGACAGGGCTAAGGAGATTGCTGAGCAGCTTAGCGACAATGATATTATGGAAAAGGTACAGAATATCGCTGTGGATACCAAGACAGACAAGAAAAAGGTTAAGCATTATGACGATGTTGATATGGGACAGATGTCTTTATTTGATACAGTTAAGGACGAGGATGTCGTAAAGGAGCTACAGGAGATTGATATTACTAATCTGACACCTTTAGATGCATTGAACACCTTATATAGATTACAAAGTAAGCTAAAGAACAGATGGACGATAGATTAGTGTAGAAGCATAAGGGGGCATAAATGGCTAAGATTCATGTTTTGGATGATACTACCATAGATAAGATTGCAGCAGGCGAGGTTGTGGAGCGCCCTGCCAGTGTGATTAAGGAGCTGGTGGAGAATGCCATGGACGCAGGTGCTAAGGCAATCACGGTAGAGATTAGAGATGGTGGAATAGAATTTATACGAGTGACTGATGATGGAGGAGGCATTGAGAAGGACGAGGTTCGTAATGCCTTTCTTCGTCATGCTACCAGTAAGATACAGGATGCTTCCGATTTGACACGTTTGCAGAGTCTTGGTTTTAGAGGTGAGGCATTATCAAGTATTTCTGCTGTGGCAAAGGTTGAGATTATTACAAAGACCAAGGAGCAGATGACGGGTGTACGCTTTTGTATTGAGGGGGGAAGAGAAACTGCCTTTGAAGAGGTGGGCGCTCCTGATGGAACTACGTTTATAGCAAGAAATCTTTTCTTTAACACGCCTGTTAGACGTAAGTTTTTAAAGACGGCTATGACTGAGGGAAGCTATGTTACGGATTTGTTAGAGCATTTAGCATTATCCAATCCTGATATTTCCTTTAAGTATGTATTAAATGGGCAGACGAAGTTCTTTACGACAGGAAATGGTGACTTAAGAGCAATTATCTATCGTATTTTTGGACGTGAGATTGCGGCTGAAATGATACCGATTCAGATTGTAGATACCGATATTTCGATTGAAGGATTCCTCGGAAAGCCAGTATTGAATCGTGCCAATAGGAATTTTGAGAATTACTTTGTAAACGGTCGTTATATCAAGAGTAAAGTGATTTCCAAGGCGATAGAGGACGGCTATCAGTCTTATCTGATGCAGCACAGATATCCATTTTGTGTACTACATATTGATGTGCCGACAGAGAGCGTAGATGTCAATGTACATCCAACCAAGATGGAGGTCCGCTTCTCGAATCAGAATGCGGTGTATCAGACGATTTCTACAAATATTTCAGCGTTTCTGGCAAAGCAGGAAATGATACCGTCTGCAACGCTTGGCAAGGAGGAGAAGCCTGTTGCAAAGCCAGAAAAACTCACAGCACCTGAGCCATTTGAGAAGACAAGAATTCAGGCTGAGGAACCAAAGAACGTTCAGGTTACTGCAAACGTGGCGGCAAAGATAGAAGAACCAATTGATAAGAAAGTAACCACTAATTTACTGCGGGAAGAGAGCAGCTATAATTATACAGGCGCGCCATCTAAGAAGGATAATGTGGGCGAATTCTTATTCAATAATAAGGTGGCTTATCACAAGGGTGAGGAAGATGTCGTTAAGCAGGAAAGTGCTATGAGCAAAGAAGAAACTCTTGCGAAGGCTTCAGAAGATGTTTTCTTTGAGGATAATCGAAAGCCAGCAGTACCACCAGTGCCAACACCAACAGTACCGCCTATGCAATCCATGCTTTCCAAGATTCTTGGAGGCGAAAAGGAACCTGATAAAAGTAATCTTGGTGTCATTAAGGCGAAGGAACAGATTATTATAGAAAAGCCTGAACAGCTGAACTTCTTTGATGAGAAGCTGTTGACGAAGGAAGCAAAGCAGGAATATCGTATTATCGGACAGGTATTTGATACCTATTGGATGATAGAGTATCGTGATAAGCTGCTGATGATTGACCAGCATGCTGCTCACGAGAAGGTAAAATATGAGCAGATATTAAAGAAGGTAGAGAATCATGAGTTATACTCTCAAACCTTAACACCGCCTATTATTATTGGCTGTACCGCAAGGGAAGCTGATGTGATTCGTACCTATGGCAAGTACTTTGAAGAGCTTGGTTTTCAGATAGAGGATTTTGGCATGAATGCTTATGCTTTGCGTGGTGTTCCGTATGAATTGTTTGGTTACGGTATGAAAGAGCTTTTCGAGGAGATTCTGACAGAGCTTACGGATAGCCCTGTGAAGGGAGTTCCACAGATTATTCGTGAGAAGATTGCTTCCATGGCATGTAAGGCAGCAGTTAAGGGTAATAATTCCCTGACCTTTGAGGAGGCTGACCGATTAATCGAGCAGTTGTTAGAACTAGAGAATCCATATAACTGTCCGCATGGAAGACCAACAATTATTACAATGTCAAAGTATGAAATAGAGAAGAAATTCAAAAGGATTGTAACATGAAACGTAAATTAGTAATATTAACAGGCCCGACAGCGGCTGGAAAAACAAAACTATCTATCGCATTGGCGAAGAAAATCAATGGTGAGATTATTTCTGCTGATTCGATGCAGGTATACAAGCATATGGATATCGGTTCGGCGAAGATTAGGCCCGAAGAAATGGATGGAGTAAAGCATCATTTAATTGATATATTAGAGCCTACAGAGGATTTTAATGTGGTATTATTTCAGCAGTATGCAAAAGCAGCCATGGAAGAGATTTATGCCAAGGGTAAGACTCCTATTATTGTAGGCGGCACGGGCTTTTATATTCAGTCAGTGCTCTATGATATTGATTTTACGCAGAATGATGAAAATACTGCTTTAAGAGAAGAGTTAGAGGCTCTCGCAAAGGAAAAGGGTGCAGAATATCTTCATGCCATGCTGGCAGAGTGTGACCCAGAGTCTGCTATAGCCATTCACGCGAATAATGTGAAGCGTGTGATTCGTGCGGTTGAGTATAATCGTCAGACGGGTAAGAAGATTTCGGAGCATAATGAGGCAGAGCGTGCCAAGGAGTCTGCTTATGATTCGAGATACTTTGTTCTTACAGATGAAAGAGCGCGCCTGTATGCCAATATTGACAAGAGAGTTGATATTATGCTGGAGCAGGGATTGGTTGCCGAGGTTCAAAGGCTTATGGACATGGGGTGTGAGCGGGATTCTGTTGCTATGCAGGGACTTGGCTATAAGGAGATTATTTCGTATCTTCTTGGAGAAATTTCCCTTGACGAGGCGCTGTATTTGATTAAGCGCGACACCAGACATTTTGCCAAAAGACAGCTCACGTGGTTTCGCAGAGAAAAAGATGTTATCTGGGTAGAAAAAGATAAATTTGCATATGACGATGAAAAGATGCTACAATACATGATTGAATGTATAGAGAAATAGAAAGGTAAGGTACATATATGGAATGTAATGTAGAGAATATATATAAGGCACTCGGTATTTCTGACGAGGTTTATCAGTTCAGTAAGGATATTTTAAAGGATTTGGAGCCGCGTTTTAAAGAAATAGACGAAACAGCCGAGTATAACCAGTTAAAGGTATTAAAGGCAATGCAGGATAATAAGGTAAGCGAGGCTTGTCTTCTTGGTACAACAGGATATGGCTATAATGATATCGGAAGAGATACCTTAGAAGCAGTGTATGCGTCTGTTTTCCATACTGAGGATGCGCTGGTAAGACCGCAGATTACCTGTGGAACTCATGCTTTGGCACTTGCACTTATGAGTAACTTAAGACCTGGAGATGAATTATTATCTCCTGTAGGTAAGCCTTATGACACCTTGGAGGAGGTTATTGGTATCAGACCATCTAAGGGCTCCTTGAGAGAGTATGGCGTTAGTTACCAGCAGGTTGATTTGCTTCCTGATGGTGGATTTGATTATGAGAATATTAAGAAAGCAATTAATGAAAAGACAAAGCTTGTTACCATTCAGCGTTCAAAGGGCTATCAGACAAGACCGACTCTGTCTGTTGCAAGGATTGGCGAGCTGATTTCCTTTATTAAAAATATTAAGCCTGACGTTATCTGTATGGTGGATAACTGTTATGGAGAGTTTGTAGAAAGAATGGAGCCTTCCGATGTTGGAGCAGATATGATTGTTGGTTCTCTGATTAAGAATCCAGGAGGCGGACTTGCACCGATTGGTGGATATATTGCAGGTACAAAGGCTTGCGTAGAGAATGCAGCATTCAGACTTACCTCACCAGGACTTGGTAAGGAGGTTGGAGCTTCCCTTGGTATCTTGAAGGATTTCTATCAAGGTTTGTTCCTGTCACCAACTGTTACGGCTGGCGCATTAAAGGGTGCAATCTTTGCAGCTAATGTTTATGAGAAGTTAGGCTTCCGCGTGGTGCCTAATAGTACAGAGTCGCGTCATGACATTATTCAGGCTGTAGAGTTTGGTACTCCTGAGGGTGTGATTGCCTTCTGTAAGGGTGTGCAGGCAGCAGCACCTGTTGATAGCTTTGTTACTCCTGAGCCTTGGGATATGCCAGGCTATGATGCTCAGGTTATTATGGCAGCAGGTGCCTTTGTATCGGGGTCATCTATTGAGCTTAGTGCCGACGGACCAATCAAACCGCCATACGCTGTTTATTTCCAGGGCGGACTTACTTTTGAACATGCAAGATTTGGTATTATGAAAACCTTGCAGGAGGTAGTAAATGCAGGGCTTGTAACCTTGTAATCTACTATAAAACGACAGCAATTTATTGCGAAGAGTCGAAAAAAATCTAATGTTTTTTGTGTACAGACTCTCTTGCGTGTGGTAAGATAGCTTATGGTTGAAAATAATCTTTTTATGTAATGGATAAGGGCGAAGAAAGTAGTAATAGTTAGATAAGAATCAGCTTTGCTGATTCTTGCTAAGCATTGCTGCTGAGCAATGCTTTTTTATGTCATTGTCTGGAGAGCGAGCATGAGAGGATTATGAGTGATTTTAAAGAAATTTATGCAAAAGAAGATTTACCTTATGACAAGTTTAAACGTCTTGGCCCCGCCAGTCTGACAGATGCTGAGTTATTGGCGATTATACTTCGGACAGGCACAAGGGATAAGACACCTGTCGATTTAGGTAAAGAGATATTGGTGAATTCATGGCAGAAGAGTGGCTTGCTTGGACTTTATCATTATTCGATTAAGGAGCTTATGCAGATATCGGGGATAGGTGAGGTTAAGGCGATTCAGCTTTTATGTATTGCAGAGATTGCCAAGAGAACGGCTTTCATGCAGGCAAGACTTGGACTTTCCTTTGATAGTCCTGAGACAGTTGCTGCTTACTATATGGAGCGGATGAGACATTTTGAAACGGAGCAGGTTCTGCTTGTTCTTTTAGATAATAAGAACCGACTGATTGAAGATGTTATTCTTTCCAAGGGAACAGTGAATTCTTCCTTAGTATCGCCCCGAGAGGTTTTTTTACGGGCATTACGCGGGAATGCGGTATCTATTATGATTTTGCATAATCACCCAAGTGGAGACCCTACACCAAGTAGAAATGACAGATTAATTACCAGTAAGATAAAAGAAGTATCCGATTTAATCGATATTCCTTTGATAGACCACATCATTATTGGAGATAATCGATTTATAAGCTTTAAACAAAAAGGACTTTTATAAGAGACACAGAAAGGAGTTGTTATTTTGGCTAACAACGCATTCGGTATTGATTTAGGTACCAGAACAATTAAAATTTATAATACTCACGGTGATTGCGTTACTGTAGAGAAGAATATGATTGCAATTGAGGACAAGAAGAATTTATTCGCATATGGTGATTCTGCATTTGAGATGTTTGAGAAGGCACCTGCTAATATTGAGATTTCTTATCCTTTATGTAATGGTGTAATCGCTGATATTAAGAATATGCAGCTTTTGCTTCGTAATTTTGTAATGGACAGCAATAAGGGTAATATCAAGCCAGCTGATTATTATATTGCAGTTCCTTCTGACATTACAGATGTTGAGAAGAGAGCGTTCTTTGACCTTGTAAAGGATGCTAACCTTAAGGCAAAGAAGATATTACGTGTAGAGAAGGCAGTAGCAGACGGACTTGGCCTTGATATTGATGTTAAGAATGCACAGGGTATTTTAGTAGTTAACGTTGGTTATCATACAACTGAGATTTCTATTTTATCCCTTGGCGGTATCGTTTTGAGCCGTTTGATTAAGGTTGGCGGTCAGAAGTTTGACGAATCTATTAAGAATGCTATTCGTAAGGAGTTCAGTCTTATCGTAGGTATGAAGACGGCAGAGAACGTTAAGATTGCTTTAGCTGACCTTGAAGCTGAGAAGAAGGGCGCTATTGTTTATGGACGTGATATTGTAACTGGTCTTCCTATGGAGAAAGAGATTCCAACTGACCTTGTATGCAGCTGTATGCTTGAGAACTTTAATATGATTATTGATAATATCCGAGTAATCTTAGAGAGAACTCCACCAGAATTATCAGCAGATATCTTCAGAAGAGGTATTTATTTAACAGGTGGTGCTTCACAGGTAAGCCACCTTGCAGAGCTGATTGCTAAGGGAACAGGCTTGAAGGTAAATGTAAGTGAGAATCCTGTAACAGGTGTTGCTCTTGGTTTATCTAAGATTATTAAGGATGATAACTATAAATCAGTTGCTTATGTAGAAGGAATGAATAAATAATGAGCCCTATCGTAAAGAGAAAGCGTGAAGGTTTTCAAATTCCAAGTAAATATCTGCTTCTGCTTTTGACAACGGTTTGTATATTTTTGATGGCTTTTACTTTTTTGACGGACATCAGTACGGCACCTGTTAATAAGGTAGTGTCTTATGTGGTAGTTCCGTTTCAGGATGGTATTAGCCGTATTGGCTCATGGATTTTTCAAAGAGTAGATGAGCTGGGTGAGCTTAGGCTGGTATTAGAGGAGAATCAGGAGCTAAGGAAGCAGATTGATGAGCTGACGATTGAAAACACACAGCTTCAACAGGATAAGTATGAATTAAATAATTTAAGAGAGCTTTTCCAGCTGGATGCTGAGTATAGCGGCTATGACAAGGTTGGTGCCAGAGTTATCGCACGTGAAAGCGGTAACTGGTTCCATGTATTCACTTTGGATAAAGGAACTGAGGACGGACTGGCGCTTGACATGAACGTAATTGCAAGCGGCGGTCTGGTTGGAAGAATTGTTGATATTGGTCCTAATTGGGCGCAGGTTAATGCAATTATCAATGATGATTCCAATGTCAGTGGAATGGTGCTTGCAAGCTCAGATAATCTGATTGTTTCAGGCTCTCTTGAATTGATGGAGCAGGGAATTATCAGCTATAAGCAGTTGATAGATTCTAAAGATGTTGTGAAAATCGGTGACAAGGTAGTTACATCCAATATTAGTGATAAGTATTTACCTGGCATTTTGATTGGTTATATCAACGACATCGAACAGGATTCCAATAATATCACAAAGTCAGGTACTTTAACTCCTGCTGTTGATT
>JAFUKJ010000041.1 GCA_017467805.1 Lachnospiraceae bacterium | reverse complement strand
ATATTATTTTTGATATGGAGCAGAGCTATGGTGAGCAGACTGTAGTTAGTCAGCAGTATTACACGATTAACGATGGAGACTGTTATCATATAACCTTACGAAGCTATAGTGGTGAGATAACTGCGGATATGGAGGCTGTATTTACTAAGGTAGTCGAGAGCATTCGATATGAGGACAGCTACCAGGGCGCATACTATGAAAATGATGAAGCGGGAATAGAGTTTTCGATACCTCCAGGATGGCAGGAGTTAGAGATGGAGGCGTCAGAAGAATATATTCAGATACAGTTTGTACATACCAATGGCTTGGGAGAAAGCATACAATTTATTTGCCAGGATATATGGGGGAATATGGGAAGGATGCAGCAGCTGACAACTACCCGTGTGGATATAGATACGCGCTGTATGGAAACCGAAGAGGTTGCTGATGCCAGAGAATGGTTATCGAAGTATTTGGGAAACTTTTTTGATAATTACGATGCTGTGTATTCAAAAGAATATGGTGGGATTACATATTATACCAGTGATGAGCTGACAAGGATAGAGACTGACAGTTCTCAAGGCGATTATCTGGTTAGAAGTGTTGTGACTATAAAGAATGGAATTCTATATGCATTTAGATATGGATATTACGAGAATGGCGATTTGCATGAAGCAAATTTTGAGGCAATGCTTTCTACAATTGAATATACAACGGCTGATTTGCTGGCAGGAGACCATCAGGATTATCAGGATTTGATAGATATGGTGCAGCAGGCATTTGTCGGTATTGTATTGATTGTTATTGTACTGACAGCGATTATGCTTTTTTATGTTCTTGGAAACTATGAAGAGGATACGGATAGTGAATAGAATATACCCTTGTGTGTGAGTAATTTAAAAATGAAATCACGCAGGGGTTATTTTTTTCCTTAAAATGGCGATATAATATTTGAGGAATTGTAGCAAATTGCGTGACAATTCACTACAATTCTGTCATAATTGATATATGAGAATGTTTTGGCCTGAAAGGCTATTGTGTGTGGGGAATGTAGATATAAAGGGGGAATTGCAATGCAGGATGCAGTATTGGATTTGACAATTATTGTGCCATCATATAATCCTGATGATAAGTTAAAAATGGTAGTGGAAGGTTTAAGGGGACGCGGTTTTCATGACATTATAGTAGTAAATGACGGAAGTGATGAGAATCATCAGGCACCGTTTGAAATGGCGGGAAGATGCACAGTGATCCATCATAAGGTTAATAAAGGAAAAGGTAGAGCGTTAAAAACAGCATTTGCTTTTTGTATCGAGAATCGTCGTAATTCGCTTGGGGTTATTACGGTAGATGGGGATAATCAGCATCATCCCGATGATGTTTATGCATGTGGAAAGGCACTGTTGGAGAATCGACAGAGTTTAGTCCTTGGATGCCGTAATTTCAAAGGTGATGATGTTCCGCCCAGAAGTAAGTTTGGAAATGGGATAACTAAGGGCATTTTTAAAACCTTGTGTGGATTGAAGGTGTCGGACACACAGACAGGCTTGCGCGCGATTTCTATGGCAAAGCTCCCTGAAATGATGGAAATCAAAGGGGAACGCTATGAATATGAGACCAATATGCTCCTTGAAACAAAGAATATGGAGATACCTATTTGTGAGGTACCAATCAAAACAATTTACATAGATGAGAATGAAAGCTCTCATTTTAATCCAATTAAGGATTCCATTAAGATATATGGAATGATTCTTAAGTTTTTTATGAATTCCATTTTGTCGACAGTAATTGATTTATCCTTATACTTTGTGATAAGTATGCTGCTTGCGCACTTACAGTTTGCACAGGCGTCGGTAGTATTCCTGGCAACTATCTTTGCAAGAGCCTGCTCATCCTTCTTTAATTATAAGATGAATCGTAAGGTGGTATTTGGCCAGGGCGGTGCGCATTCAGCGGTCAAGTATTATATTTTGTGTGCATGTCAGATGACAGTATCAGCGACTTTTGTATATTTATTATCCGATATTCTGATGGCATCAAACTTATTAAGCACGGTTGTGAAGGCTGTTGTCGATACATGTCTGTTCTTTATAAGCTTTAGAATTCAGAAAAACTGGGTATTCAGAAAGGAAAGGACACAGGTTCCTGTTGGAGGATTCTTTTTGAAACGAAATTTGAAGATGGATAAAGATTCATGATAAATTATAAACAAATCTTGTCAAAATATGCACTTTCATGTAGAATATAGATATCGGTATTATGTTAAGTTAGAAGGGGAGCCGATGGGGAATATGAATGATAAGAAACATGTTTTAGTAGTTGATGACAAGAATATTAACCGTTACATTTTAAAGAGTATATTTGAAGATGAATATGATATTATAGAGTGTTCGAATGGCGTTGAAGCGATTGAGGCATTGGAGCAGTATCAGGAGAACATGGCAGCTATGCTGTTGGATATTGTGATGCCTGAGGGAGATGGCTTTACAGTTCTGGATTTTATGCAGAAGCAAGGCTTGAAGTCGGTTCCTGTGATTATGATTAGCTCTAATGCAACAGAGGAGAACATTTATCGGGCATATGATTATGAAGTGGCTGATTATATACAGAAGCCTTTCGAAGAGGATGTGGTCAGAAGACGAGTAGAGTCCATTATCCATATGTTTGAGAAGCGAAAAGAGAAGATGAAAGAGAAGTAGGAGTGATGCGGGTGGTCGTTTGGACCACCCGTTTTTGAGGTAATATGAAGAAAAAGTATGAAGTATTAAAGCGATATTATGGATATGATACCTTTAGAGAGGGACAGGAGGAGCTGATAGACACACTGCTGGCGGGACAGGATGCCTTTGGAATTATGCCAACAGGAGCAGGAAAGTCACTGTGTTATCAGATACCTGCGCTGATATTTGACGGGATTACATTGGTAATTTCACCACTGATTAGTCTTATGAAGGACCAGGTGGCGGCACTGAATCAGGCAGGAGTCTATGCTGCATATTTGAATAGCTCATTGACACAGGGGCAGTATTTTAAGGCATTGGAGTTTGCTAAGACTGGAAAATATAAGATTATTTATGTGGCACCTGAGCGGCTTTTGACGGATTCGTTTATGAGCTTTGCAATGAATGCGAATATATCCTTTGTGGCTGTGGACGAGGTACATTGTGTGTCTCAATGGGGGCAGGACTTTAGACCAAGCTATCTTAAGATTGTGGAGTTTGTGAAGCGGCTTCCAAGACGCCCTGTGCTTGGTGCATTTACGGCGACGGCAACGCAGGCGGTGAAGGAAGACGTTATCAGAATTCTTGAGCTTCGTAATCCAAAGCTTGTAACAACAGGCTTTGATAGAAAGAATTTGTCCTTTGAGGTAAGAACGGGAAAAGACAAACAGAGTGAGCTGCTGGGGATTCTTAGAGAGCATGAGGGAGAGAATGGTGTCATTTACTGTATTACAAGAAAGCTTGTAGAGGAGGTCTATGAGTTCCTTGATGACAGGGGATTTTCTGTCGCCAAATATCATGCAGGAATGCCTGATGATGAGAGAAGAGATAATCAGGATGATTTTATATATGACAGAAAGAAGCTGATGGTGGCAACCAATGCCTTTGGTATGGGAATTGATAAATCAGATGTTAGATTTGTGATTCATTACAATATGCCAAAGAATATGGAAAGCTATTATCAGGAGGCGGGCAGAGCAGGAAGAGATGGCGGTGAGGCTGAGTGTATTCTGCTTTTTAGCGCGCAGGATGTTAGAACGAATCAGTTCTTTATTGAAAATAATCGTGAGAATGAGGAATTAAGTGAGGTGGAGCTTTTAGCGGTCATAGAGAAGGACAAAGAGCGGCTTCGCAAGATGACAAATTACTGCTATACAAGTGAATGCTTAAGAAGCTATATGCTTGGTTATTTTGGGGAGAAAACAAACGGGTACTGCGGTAACTGTAGTAACTGCCTGAAGAATTATGAGGAAACGGATGTATCAAAGTATGCAAGGCTGATTCTGGGCTGTGTGGAGGAGTGCAGAGAGAAGTTTGGCATGACGGTGATTATGGATACTCTGCGTGGTAGTCAGAGTGAGAAGATATTAAAGTATCGTTTGCAGTATAATAGCTATTATGGTGCGGCAAGAGATATAAGTGCAGATAGATTAAAGCAGATTATAAAGCATCTGATAGCTGAATATTATCTGACGCAAACGGATGATATGTATGCTGTTTTAAAGCTGACAGAACACTCTTATGAAATTACGGTAAAGGGTGAGCAGGTACTGATGAAGCTTCCAAAGGAGAAAGAAGTGATGCAGCCGAGAGTCAGCCTGAAGCAGACGAACAGAAGGCTTGGCGGTACGAGAGCAGCTTCGGATAATCCTGCTTTGTATGAAAGCTTGCGACAGCTTAGAAATGAAACTGCAAGACGAATGGGTGTACCTGCATATGTGGTATTTACGGATAAGACTTTACAGGAGATGAGTATGTATCTTCCTGTGACAAGAGATGAGATGCTGTCTATTAATGGTGTGGCACAGGCGAAGTATGAGAAGTATGGCAGGGATTTTATGGAAATGATTGCGCAGTATAAGGAGGAGCATGGTCAGGAGCATAAGAAACCTGTGGCGAAGGCGAGAATAACCTTTACAAGATAAAGGGTTGTTTTCAATTAATATTGATGTGGAATTGATTTGATTGTTGATTGCACAAAATGTATTCATAGAGTAAAATGATTATGTAAACGTTCAAGAGGACGAACTATGGGGAAAGGGAGAAGAAATATGATGAGAAGAAAGCTATTAAAGGCAGGGCGTCAGCTTCTTGCAATGGGACTTTTGACAGTAACTGTCGTGGCAGGAGCGTTGAATCAGAGTTCAACAGCACAGGCAGAGGAAGTCCAGATGATTCGAAGTGTCTATACGAATGAGTGGGTTACTGTACAGCAGGCTCTTTTTAGACCTATTGCTGTTATGATGCCGACAGATAAGAATGCTCAGCCGTCTTATGGTATCAGTCATGCCAAGGTTCTTTATGAGATTATGGAGGAGGGCGGCATTTCCAGACAGCTGGCAATTATTGATGATTGGCAGAATCTTACCAAGATAGGAAATATCAGAAGCTGTAGAGCTTATTACATACCTGTAGCTACTGAGTGGGACCCGATTCTGATTCATTTTGGTGGAGTTGTGTATATGAAGGACAGAATCATGGCAGAGGATATTAATAATCTGTCAGGCTCGGCACAGTACGGTGTTGGCGGTGGAGCAGTTGGTTCATCAGCCTTTTACAGAACAACAGACCGTAAGGCACCACATAATGCTTATACCAGTGCAGCAGGCATTGTAGGAGCAGCACAGTCGCTTGGTTATTCTATCGGACTTAGACCTGAGTATTATAATGAACAGCATTTTAAGTTTGCTGAGGGTGTGAATACATTAGAACAGTATGGTGCGGCAGCAGCTACTGCCAATGCCATTGATTTGTCGCAGGTATTCAGATATACCAAGAGCTCTTTGGTTTACAATGCTGCAGATGGTTTATACTATAAGTCTATTCATGGTGAATTACAGACAGATGGTGAGAATGGACAGCCATTGACTTTTGCTAATGTTATTGTACAGAATACAAAGTGGTGTCAGTTAGACCAGAATGGTTATCTGTATTTCCAGATGCATGATACAACAGAGGATGGCTATTATTTTACAAAGGGTAAGGCAATTCATATCACATGGCAGAAGACTTCTGATTATGAGCCAACCAGATATTATGATGATTTTGGTAATGAGATTCAGTTAAATGAGGGTAAGACATACATTGCAATAGCACAGAAGGATAAGCAGGTTCTTTTCTGGTAGAAACTATATGTACAAGGAGGATATATATATGATTAAGGGTTTTAAGATGAAATTATTTCCAGGACAGGAAGAGGAGTATGAGAGACGTCATAATCTCTTGTGGCCTGAGATGGCAGATATGATTCATGAGCATGGCGGAAAGAATTATACTATTTTTCTTGATAAAGAGACATTGACTTTGTTTGGCTATATCGAGATTGAGAATGAGGAGCTGTGGGCAAAGGGCGCAGATACTGCTATTAATCGTAAGTGGTGGGACTATATGGCGGACATCATGGAGACTAATCCTGACAACAGCCCTGTCAGCATTGATTTACAGAATGTATTCCATTTGGATTAAGGTGTGAACTAATGGAAATAGCGATTAGTATTTTGGTATTATGCACAGTACCGACAATTATATCAATGCTGATTCAATTGCGAAAAGAGAAATATTCTATTTATAGAATGGGGAAAGTAAGTCTGTTTTATCTCTTGAATTACTGCGGTGTGATGTGCTTTGTGAAAATACTGTCGGGAGAGGGAGTCTGGAGGCTTGTAGAGAGTTTTGATGAGATTGTCCTTGGGACGTTTTTGCATTATGGAGTACCGTATATTGTTATAGCTGTTGTTGCACCTATTCTGTTGAAGCTGATTTTTAGAAAAAATCTATATGCATTTATGGAAAAGATGCTGTCAGTAGAGTTTATATGCCTTAGTGGTATTTATTTTCTGGAAGGTATCATAAGCAATATATCCTATGTGATTAGTATTGTGGTAGGAGCCGTTGCAGCCATAGCTATGCTTGTCTTTGGGAAGGAAGGCACTTATTGTAAGAAAAACGATATAAAAAAGATTGGAATGCCATATATTTGTGCGATTACACTGTATGTTGTTACAGTTGTATTTTATATGCCAAATGAGATGGTAATTACCAATTTGAGTGAGTTCCTTTTTAAGTACACAGATTTCTTGTATATATCGTTTGTGGGAAGCTTGATTGTTTTTGCTTTTTGCGGCTTTTTGGGTATTTATCTGCTTTCAAAAACACAAATAAAGTATTATACGTTAATCATTTTCTCAGTAAGTATACTTGGTTATATACAGGGTATGCTGTTGAATGGAAAAATGACTGCAATGGATGGTACGATACAGACATGGGTATGGTATATAAAAGGAATCAATTTAGTAATCTGGGGCGGTATCATAGCTGTACTTGCTTTTTTGCTGATAAGGAAAGAAGCAATATGGAGAAAAATAGTTAAGTATGCAAGTGTATATGTTTGTTTGATTCAGATTGCGTCTTTCGTGATTTTACTTTTGACGACGGATTTTGAAGCTTCTGCAGGAGATAATAAGGTAACAAAGACAGGATGGACGCAGCTGCATTCGGAAAATAATGTAGTGGTTTTTGTTTTGGATTGGTATGATAATCAGATTTTGAATGCTGCGTTAGAACAGGATGAAAAGTTATTAGAGCCTTTAAAGGATTTTACTTATTATCCTAATACAACGAGCAGATATGCCTTTACACAGATGTCAGTACCGTATTTGCTAACAGGAATTGACTGGATTCCTGATATGACAGAAGAAGAGTATATTAATTATGCGTTTGCGGAAAGCTCTTTCTTACAGGATATTGAAGATAGCAATTATAAGATAAGCATGTATACGGAAAAGATGAATTTGGGTGAAGCTGCTCTGCAGAAAATGTCTAATTATTTGCCAGAGACATCCAAGTGTAAGTTTTGGAAAACAATAGAAATGACGTCAGATGCGTCCAGATATAAGATGGCACCATTTATTGCAAAGGAATATTATGGATATGCATCAAGTGATTTCAACAGAATGCTGGAAGATAATAATTGTTTTTATTTCTTAGAAAGATACAATGTAGAGTTTTATGATGAGATAAGGCAAGCTGGCTTGAGTTTGGATATGTCTAAAGAATATGATGGCGCCTTTTCGTTTTATCATTTAACAGGAGTTCATGCACCGTATGAGATTACAAGAGATGTTACCTTGGGAGAAGCAGATGTAGTAGATGAGGCGATTGCTTCTTTGAAAATTGTATATGCATATATTGAAGAGATGAAGGCAAATAATATTTATGATAATGCAACAATTATCATAACCGCTGATCATGGTAGCAATTATATGTACTATGACAGATATGAGGCGGATAGAAAGGCAATAGGAATAGACGAAATATCAAGTCCGATTCTATTTGTAAAAGAGGCAAACCAGATGCATGAAGATGGAATGCTGGTTAATGAAGCACCAGTGTCACATCAGGAGTTTCAAGCGACTGTAATTAAGGCTGTCAATGGTAATTATAATAATTATGGAAGAACCTTTGATGAAATTGATATAAATGAACAAAGGGAACGGATTTTTGAGTATTATAGGACAGGTGATACTCCATATGTTAAGTATCTGATTGATGGCGACACTAGAGATAAGGCGTCTTGGCATGTAGTTGAGTCTGCGGAATAAAAGAAGGACAAGGAGTTTGAAATGAGATTTGAAACATGGAAGCTTGATGTACCAGGAACGGTACAGGCAAAATTAAATATTTATCTTCAGGATAGTTATCCTGGAACCATGGTAATGGAGAAAAGACCGATGGTGCTGGTGTGTCCAGGCGGCGGATATGGACATGTATCACCAAGAGAGGCTGACCCGATTGCACTGGAGTTTCTTGCAGTAGGCTGTCAGACAGCGGTGCTTTGGTATGATATTGCAGAGCATGGTGTTGAGTTCCCACAGCATTTGAAGGAGGTAGCTGCTTCGGTAGCATACCTAAGAGAGCATGCAGAGGAGTTTAATATTGTGGCAGACCAGATTATTGTAGCGGGATTCTCAGCAGGCGGCCATTTGGTAGCTAGTCTTGGCTGCTACTGGCATGAGGAATGGCTTGAGAAGCAGATGGGAATGGCGAAGGAGATGTATCAGCCGAATGGTTTGATTCTTGCGTATCCTGTTATCACAGCAGGCGAGTTTGCACATAGAGGTTCCTTTGAGAATGTAATGGGCAGCAAGGCGAAGAATGGTGATGACGCAACAGGATTAAATGGTGCTGAGCTTGAAGCAAAGCTTAGCCTTGAGAATCAGGTAACTGATAAGGTTCCACCTGTGTTCATGTGGCATACCTTTGAGGACGGTGCAGTACCGCTTGAAAATTCACTGTTTTTTGCAATGGCACTTCGTAAGGCAGGTGTTAGTCTTGAATATCATGTATTCCCAAGAGGAGGGCATGGCTATGGACTTGCAAATATGCTTACTGCAATGCCATCCCTTAAGGAAATTGACCCACAGTGTGAACAGTGGATGTTACTTTGTAAGAATTGGATTAAGTACACATATATGGAGAAATAAAAAATGCGCGTAAGCGCATTTTTTATTTCTCTGGATACATCCAGCCCTTATATTCGAGAATGGAAAGCTTTTCCTGATTCTCCTTGGTAAGGAGAGTTTCGTTTCTGTAATTACGAGGTGTAATCTGCATTACGTCCATAAAGTGACGGTTGAAGCTTGAAACGGAGCGGAAACCAACCATTTCTGAAATTTCCAAAATAGAAAATTCTGTACTTCGAAGTAAATTACAAGCCTTGTGAATACGAGTGTTGTTAACAAAGTCCAAAGGACTGGTTCCCATAATAGAGTGGAAAAGCCTTCTGAAATGAGTTGGACTAAGTCTGCAAATATCAGCAAGGTAATTGATGTCAAACTGTTGTGCAAAATTATCCTCGATGTAGTCCAAAACGGGCGACAATACCATGGCATTGTCAGGTGGCTGGTCAGTAAGCGTAGCTTCCTGACCACCCTCGCTTTGTATTCTATGTAATTCTATACATAAAGATAATAGAAGTCCTGTTGCACTCATTTGATAATGAGGGCGTTTCTCCTCTAACTCCTGAATAATCGTAGTGGTAAGCTGATATACCAATGGGTAGGCATCTCTGCTTAGTATGTGCTTGTACTCCGTATAAGCAGATAAAGACAAATCAAAGCCTCTGGAAAAATTAGGTGCTATATTACGGAATAATTCGCTAGGGTCTATAAACAGGTAAGACCAATGGCTTTCGGTTCCAGGCGAACTATAGGTAGTATGCGGAATGTTACGCGGTACACAGGTAATGTCGCCTTCTTTAAAGAAAAGCGGCTCCTGACGACCATTAAATTTCATATAACCGCTTTCAGAGTGACAAATACCTATTTCCAAACAGTTATGAAAGTGCAGATTCTTGCTTGGAATGTTAGAAATCTTCCAGTGGTCTCCTGATAAAAGCAGTACAGGAAAGTCATAAGGAAGATAATAGTTACGGTATTCTGCAATACCTGATTTTGGCTTGGACATGTAAAAATACCCCCTCATCCATGTTTAAATGGTTATTTTTGCAAAGAAAACACACTTATGTGAACACAAAAAATGACCAACTTCCAAAAATAACCAAGTGAAGCCATGCCATTACACGATTAAAAAGGCTAAAAAGGAAAAACATTCCAATGGAAATGCCGAAAAAATATTATGTAATGGACAAAATGCATATCAAATCGGCTAAAAACCTAGACAAAATATGCAGTTATACTATTCTCTACAAAAGGGAGTATAACATAAATGGTTATTTTTGCATAGTATTTTTTAAGTACTGGAGAGAAAAAGATAAAAAAATGTATAATAATATACTCATAAAAGCCAGTAAACTATACAAAATAACGATATAGGGTTTTGGTTGGGAGGTTTTTCAAATTATGAGTAAGGCAAAAAAACGTGGCAAGGAAATTGTCACAACAATAAGTTGGAAGAAGGCATTGAAGAGAGATTGGCAGTTATATCTTATGTTGATATTCCCACTTGTTATGGTATTCGTATTTAACTACGCAGCATATCCAGGTTTGCGTATGGTATTTATGGATTACAAACCAGCTAAGGGTTACGATGGTAGTGAATGGGTTGGAATGGAAACATTCATTAAGATTTTCAAAGATAAGGATTTTATTAAATCACTGAAGAATTCGATTGTATTTAACTTTGCAAATCTGGCAGTTACATTCCCAATGCCGATTATTCTGGCATTGATGCTCAATGAGCTTCGCTATCCAAAGTTTAAGAAGGTAACACAGACGATTCTTTATCTTCCACATTTCCTTTCGTGGGTTATTATCGGAAGTGTTGCATATACAATGTTCAGACCATCAACAGGTTTGGTAAACGTTGCATTGATGAACATGGGATTAATTGAAGAGGGTATTCCTTTCCTGACAGAGAAGTGGCACTGGGCAGTTACATACCTGCTTATCGGTGTATGGCAGGGAATGGGATGGGGAACCATCATTTATCTTGCGGCAATTACAAGTATTAGTGGTGAGCTTTATGAAGCGGCTATGATTGACGGTGCAAACCGTTGGAAGAGAATGTGGCACATTACTTTACCAGGTATTAAGGGTACAGTAGTTACATTATTGATTATGAATCTTGGACGTTTGATGGGTAGTGATTACGAGCGTCTTGATCAGTTTGGCAACTCAAGAGTTAAAGACTTCCAATATCAGTTGGCTATCTACATATATGAGAAGGGTCTTGCAGGCGGAAAGTTCAGTATGGCAACAGCGGTTGGTCTGTTCCAGTCAGTAGTAGGATTAATCTTAGTTCTTGCATCTGACAAGGTAGCTAAGAAGCTTGGTGAAGATGGCTTATTATAGGAGGTTTTGAGTTATGGCAAAGAAGAAAGAAGAAGTTGTGCGCGGCGCTGAGGTTACAAGCGACGGCAGCAGAGCGATTAATAAATTCCGCATCAGTGATGCGATTATGATGATTATTATTGTACTTTTGTGTGCGACATGTGTACTTCCGTTTATTCACATCGCAGCAAAGTCAATTTCAGGAAACAGCTATGTAGTAGCAAAGCAGATTGCATTCTGGCCAAAGGGTATTAACTTTGATGCTTATGTATCTATCTTTAAGGATGGAAGCTTAACATATTCAATGGGTTACAGTGTATGGGTAACATTAATATTTACACTTCTTGGTATGATTGTTTGTACATGTGCAGCATATCCATTATCTAAGAAGAGATTAAAGGGTAAGACGGTAATTACATTCCTCTTAATGTTTCCTATGTACTTTGGTGCAGGTTTGATTCCAGCATACTTATTGATGTCAGATTTGAAGTTATTGGATACAATGTGGGTATTGATTTTACCATTGATTTACTCACCATATAATATGTTGATTATGAAGACCTTCTTCCAGGCAAATATTCCTGATTCATTAGAAGAATCAGCGTTCCTGGATGGAGCAACTAACTTCCAGATTTTATGGCACATTGTATTGCCGTTATCTAAGTCAATACTTGCGACATTGTCACTGTTCTACGCAGTAGGTCGTTGGAATTCATACGCAGATAACAAGTTCTATGTAAGAACAGAGAGCTTGGAGATGATTCAGTATAAGCTATCGCAGTTGGTATCGTCTGCATCAGAGGCGCAGACAGCTTCTCTCTCAGAGGCAGCAGCGGTAACAAGTACACCAGAAGTATTACAGGCGGCAGCAATTATGTTCGTTACTTTACCAATTATCTGTATCTATCCATTCCTTCAGAAGTATTTCGTTAAGGGCGTAATGGTAGGTGCTGTTAAGGGTTAATAAATTTGTTAGTTTTCCCGAATGACGGGTAAAAATAAAAACTATATATTTTATATTTAAAGGAGGATATCATTATGAAGAAGAATGCTCTTCAGAAAACTCTTGCCTTAACATTAACAGGTGCTATGGCAATGAGCGCATTAGCAGGTTGTGGTAGCAGCGATACAGCTGACACAAGCTCAACAACATCAACAGACACAAAGACAGAGTCTAGTGCAACAACAGACAAGGCAGCAGATTCATCTGCTTCTACAACAACATCAACAGACACAGCAGCTGCTGATACACCAGCAGTAGCAGGTATTGAAGGTTGGACAGCTTTTGCTGATGAAGTTACAATCAAGATTCCTGTATACGATAGAGGTGCTGAAGGTGTTCCTGATGTATCTAACAACTACTGGACACAGTGGATTAACACAGAGTTCGGTGACAAGTACAATATTAATGTAGAGTTCGTAGGAATTACACGTTCTGACGTTTTAACAGACTATGCTTTACTTGCAGCTGACCAGAACCTTCCTACAATCCTTATGGAGTATGACTATCCAAAGCTTGCTCAGTGGGCTTCAGACGGATATCTTACAACATATGATATCGATGCATTTGCACAGGTAGCTCCTACATACTACAACAGAATGGTTGAGTTAGGACAGATTGGCTATACAGAGATGAACGGTGACTGCTACTTCGCATTAGCAGAGAGACCTTACTATGATACAAACTACACATGGGTAACATGGTATCGTCAGGACTGGTTAGAGCAGGTTGGTTACTCTGAGTGGCCAGCAACATGGGCAGAGCAGAAGGAAATCTTATTAAAGATTAAGGAAGCTGGTATCTGCGAGTATCCTCTTGGTGGAGCTATGGTAACAGGTGCTGGTGTTGACCAGAACTACGCATACAGAAGCTTCCCACTTGATGAGCAGAATTGGGCTACATATGGTGATTACGCTATCCCAGCTCTTGGTGATGAGGCTAACAAGAAGTTACTTCAGAGAGTAAATGAGCAGTACAACTTAGGTCTTATCGACCCAGAGTACTATGTAACAGATAATGCAACAGCAGAAGCTAACTTTATCAATGGTAAGGCATTCCAGTGGTCTGGATATATTTCAGGTAATATGCAGGTATTATCATCATTCTATGATACAAATCCAGATGCTGACTTAAACGTAATGGTAGCTGCTAACGTATCTGACCCAGATGGTGGTACAGTTCCAGCATTCCGTGCTAACAACCCATTCGGTATGATGATCGGATTCTCTTCAATGGCAAGCGAAGACGAAATCAAGGCTGCATGGATGTACATGGAGTGGTGTACACAGGAAGAGAACCTCTTCACATATCAGTGGGGTATCGAAGGCGAGCACTTCAACTATGATGAGAATGGTCTTCCAGTATCTGTCGGTGACTACGCTGGCGATAAGAAGCAGGGTTACAACAACAGCAAGGACTACTGGTGTGTAACTGTAGAGGCTAGAACAGCTGGTACAATCGAAGACGTTATCAAGGCAAGCTCTCCACAGGGACTTCCTGAGGACTTCACACAGGATATCATCGACAACTACTATGGACAGAAGGCAATTGCAGAGGCTGGTTATGCAGTATCTGACTGTAACTTCGCTGTAGTTATCGAGACAACATCTGAGTACCAGGCTACACTTCTTGAGAAGTATACAGAGTACAGAGATGCTTTAACAATGTGTGATCCAGCAGACTTCGAGACATTATATGCTCAGTATGCTCAGGAGTACGCAGACGCTGGTTACCAGGCAATCGTTGATGAGAGATTAGAGGCTTACAACGCTGGTCAGTCTACAAAGCTTCCTAAGTAATTAGATGAAGAAATAGAACTTTCATGATATTGGCCCCCGGCTAAGGCCGGGGGCTATATTTAAAAGAATGTATTGCATATTTTCCTAAGTGCTTTATAGTTAAGGATTAGAGCTTTTATGAAAGTGTGAGAATGCATTTCGTGAGTGATAGAATACATTTCGTGCAAAAGTTCACATAAGCACGATAAAATATGATAGTTTTAATAGGTAATATGAGGAGGAACAATTATGTTAAAGCTTGAATTTGAACAGAAAGAAATCGAGGCAGTGATTGACAAAATTGTAAAAAGAACCATGAAGATGGATTTAACATGGGATTGGCCATGCGGCGTCGCTTACTATGGTATTGCAGATGCATATGAGAAGACAGGTAATGAAGAGTATTTAAAGCTCTTAAAGGATAGAGTGGATGAGTTAATAGAGCTTGGACTTCCAAGTGTATGGACTGTAAATGCCTGTGCAATGGGACATTGCCTGATTACTTTATATAAGGCAACAGGTGAGCAGAGATACTGGGATATCGTTATGAGCAAGATTGCTTATATCAGAAAGGATGCCCTTAGATTTGGTGATAACGTATTACAGCATACAGTATCTGCGAATAATGATTTCCCTGAGCAGTGCTGGGCAGATACATTATTTATGGCGGCTTTCTTCCTTTTAAGAGTAGGTGTGGAGTTGGCGGATGAGGAGCTTATTGAGGATGCTTTGAATCAGTATTACTGGCATATTAAGTATTTACAGGATCCTAATACAGGCTTCTATTATCATGGATATGATAATATTGCAGGAGACCATATGTCAGGCTTTTATTGGGGACGTGCCAATGCATGGGCTGCATTTACAATGTCTCAGGTAGGTGGTATCTTACCTAAGTGCTATTTATATCCTAAGTATATGGATGTTGCAGGCTCATTAAATGAGCAGCTGGCAGCATTGAAACTGGTACAGACTGAGGATGGATTATGGAGAACCATTTTGGATGATGAGGAGTCTTATGAGGAGATTTCGGCATCAGCAGGTATTGCGGCAGCAATGGTTACAAGAGGTAATCCACTTCATTCTAAATATATTAATAAGTCAATTAAGGGATTGCTTGCAAATGTAAGTGAGGACGGACGCGTCTTAAACGTTTCAGGTGGTACCGCAGTTATGAATGATAAGGATGGCTATAGAAATATTTCCAGAGATTGGATTCAGGGCTGGGGACAGGGTCTTGCACTGGCATTCTTTGGACAGTTATTAGTGGCGAATAATATCGAGAAAGATGGTGCATTATAAAATGTTTTCAAAGACATTTGTATTTCAAACAGATGGAAAAGTAAATACAGATAGTCGAGCGATAGAGGTTGCAGGTGGCAAGCTATATGATACGAAAACAGGGTATGGATTTGTCGTAGAGGAGAATCGTCGTAAGGACGAATGGTTACAGATGTCGGAGTTGAATGCAGGCTTTGATGTACCGTATTGGTATCGTGATGAGACTGTAACGGCAATCAGTAAGGATAGTAAGGGGTACTTTGTAGATTCAACTGCAATTATTGACAGAATTGATGCAAAGAAGGAACGTTTGATTCCGCTTTGCTTTAAGGCAGATGTGAATCGACTTGGAAATTACGAGGTAAGTCTGAAGCTTTACGCCAAAGGCGAAGTTATGGTGTTTGCAGGTCCAAGAAGACTTGTGTATAAGAATACTCTTGAAGCAGAGCAGGAGATAAAGTGTACATTTGTATTAAATGTATGTGATATTATTCCTCGTGGAAAAACCTGTCTCTGGGAACGTCGTAGTGTGGATATTGCGTTATTAGGTAAGAATGTACATTTGCAGGAGATGGCGATTAAGCAGATTAATTGTCCGACTCTCTATATCGCAGGCGATTCTACGGTAACCGATCAGTCGGCTGAGTATCCGTATGCTCCTGGAACCAGTTATGCAGGCTGGGGACAGATGATATCGGCATATTTACCAAAAGGAATAGCGGTTTCTAATCATGCGCATTCTGGCTTGACAGTGGAGAGCTTCCGTTCGGAAGGACATTATGCGATTATTCAATCGAATATTAAGCCTGGAGATTATCTGATGATGCAGTTTGGTCATAACGACCAGAAGCTTATGCATCTTAAGGCAAGAGGAGGATATCAGGAAGGCTTAATTGAGTATATAGAAGAGACTCGTGCAAGAGGTGCATATCCAATTATTATTACACCTTTGGCAAGGAATTCATGGAAGGCAAATGACGGAACTTACAATGATTTGCTGGAGGAATATGCAGATGTTTGTCTGGAAATCGGCAAGAAATATAAGGTGCCTGTAGTAGATTTGCATGGAATGAGTAAGGGCTTTGTCCTGGAGAAGGGACTGGAGGCAGCTAAGCCGTATTTCTTCCCGAAGGATTTTACACATTCCAATGATTATGGCGCATATATGATGGCAGGCTTCGTTGTAGAAGCATTGAAGAATATGATGAATCGTTCAGGCATGGAGATATACGCAAGACTTGTGCGTTGCATAGAGCTTCGCGAGGATGCGTGGATTCCGAATGATGATTTGGAATTACCTGAAGTGCCTGAGGCGTATAGAAATATTCCAAATCCAAATGGAGATATGACTTTGTTTGCGGATTTGGAAAGACCGACAGAGCCGCTTGTCAGAGTGGATGCTTTGGATATGGTAATTAAGTCGGCGAGATTTTTCCCGACAAATGTGTTTAATGATATTTATGATGATATTGTGGGTCATGAGTGGTATGCAGGTACTGTTGAGTGCGCATATCAGAATGGTATTATATTACCGCAGATGATACACAATAACAGATTTGAACCTGATAAGAAGGTAACTTTGGAGGAGTTTCTTGTCTTTATTATGAGTGGCTACAGAAGTCGCAAGAGTCTTCCAGAGGAGATTGCCTGTGAATTGGATGAGATGAGTACGGTATATTGTATCCCGTATGTAAGGGCAGCATATAAGCTTGGTGTGGTGCATTCGGATGATGATTTGAAGGCATGGGTAACCAGAGAGCGGGCTGCTGAGATTTGCAGAGAGCTTAAGATTTAAAGTTGTAGGAAAGGCGATTAAGGAAATGAGTAAAGGTAGTTTTACCCTGCCAGGTGAGGCGGGATATGAAAAATTGACATTGGAGCTTGCCGAGAAGTGGGGAGCGGATGTCATTCGAGACAGCGACGGAACTGTGCTGTCAGATGAGATTACAAATGCAGGATATGGAATCTATTCTACGATTTGTATTATCAGAGACCATAATGAATGGGCAAAGAAGAATCTTGATAAGCTACAGCAGTCTTTCCTTATGACTTCGCCTAGAGTAGCTGATAAAGATAGTATTGTAATTCCTGTTATGGAAGATTTCTTTGCAGAGCAGTTTGCAGTAAATAGCAGTGCGGATGCACTTGCTTACTGGCAGGTATATGACAGAACCACAGATACAGAGGTGGCAAGAGATAAGTGGTCTTATGATGAAGCAAAGCAGGAGGTAGTAATTTCAGGAATTACACCTTGGCATACTTATACAGTCAGTTTCTTGGCATATCGTATTTGGGAAGAGATTTCCATGTATAACCATACAACGAATAACTGGGATAAAGAGCATTTGATGCAGATTGACCCTGTATATCCTGAGACACAGGAGTATTTAAAGAACTGGATGACTAACTGGTGTGAGACGCATCCTACAACTACGGTTGTACGTTTTACATCTATGTTCTATAACTTTGTATGGATTTGGGGAAGCAGCGAGAAGAACCGTCATCTTTATTCTGACTGGGCGTCATATGATTTTACGGTAAGTCCAAAGATGTTAAATGATTTTGCTGATAAGTATGGTTATCGTTTGACGGCGGAGGATTTCATTAATCAGGGTAAGCTTCATGTTACACATATGCCTGGTAATGATAAGAAGACAGACTGGATTAATTTTATTAATCGTTTTGTTGTAGATTTTGGTCAGGAATTAATTGATATTGTACATAGCTATGGTAAGAAAGCTTATGTATTCTATGATGACAGCTGGGTAGGTATTGAGCCATATAAGGAAGAGTTCAAGGAGTTTGGCTTTGACGGCTTGATTAAGTGTGTATTCTCTGGCTATGAGGTAAGACTTTGCTCTGGTGTTGAGGTTGGTACACATGAGTTAAGATTGCATCCATATCTCTTCCCTGTAGGACTTGGTGGAGCACCAACCTTCTCTGAGGGTGGAGACCCTACATTAGATGCGAAGAAGTACTGGAACAGTGTAAGACGTGCATTGCTTCGTACACCAATCGACAGAATTGGTCTTGGCGGATACTTGCATTTGGTAGAGGATTTCCCTGATTTTGTAGAGTATATTGCGAAGATTTCAGATGAGTTTAGAACCTTGAAGGAGCTTCATAGTGCAGGTAAGCCATATCACTGTAAGACAAAGGTAGCAGTTCTTCATTATTGGGGAAGCTTGCGCTCATGGACACTGTCAGGTCATTTCCATGAGACCTATATGCATGATTTGATTCATATCAATGAGGCATTGAGCGGACTTCCAATCGAGGTTAGCTTTATTGGCTTTGAGGATGTAAAGAATGGTGCATTGAAGGATTTTGATGTTGTGATTAATGCAGGTGCCGCAGGAAGTGCTTGGAGTGGCGGTGATGCATGGAAGGATGAGGCTGTAGTAGAGGCACTGACAAAGTGGGTATATGAAGGCGGTGCATTTATCGGCGTAGATGAGCCATCCGCAGTTGCAGGCTATGACAGTTACTTTAGAATGGCTCATGTACTGGGCGTAGATAAGGATGTTGTTGACAGAGTATGCCACGGACAGTGGAGTTTTGATGTAGATAATGAAGCTGCAGAGAAGATTATGGTAAACGGCTCTTATGTACCTGAGAGAGTGAAGTGTCATTTAACAGACGGTAAGGCTGTTGTTCTTGCCGCTAAGGATAACAATCCATTGATGACAGTAAACAGCTTTGGTAAGGGACAGGGAATCTATATGTCAACCTTTGAAGTGAATAATGAGAATACCAGAATGTTGTTGAACCTGATACTTACAGCAGGTAAGGAAGCAACAGATGGTAATTATCTTACAGATAATGCGAATATGGAGTGTGCATATTATCCAGAGAGCAAGACCTTGATTATTATTAATAACTCGGGAGAGACCCAGACCACCTCAGTTAAGACAGAGTATGGTGTAGAAACGGTTACTTTGGAAGCATACGATACAATTATTAAAAACTTATAGAGTGAAGAATGCGATTGATTTAAGGAAGAAGTGCTTGCACTTCTTCTTTTCTTTTGTACGAAAAATGTAAGTGGGAACACAATATTATAGCAATATGATAAAATATGACAAAATTTGTGAAAACTCTTACATTTATAGGAAATAGAATTGTTAGAGCTTTTTGTATTTAGACAAAAAACAAAGAAGCCCGATAAAATCGGGCTTCCTGTTTGTGTAAAAGGGGAATTCTTCCGGAATTGCTAATTAGCAAGTTTAGCATTGCTGCTAAACATGTTATTATAATACACTCTACAATAAGATTAATCTATAACTATATTGCAAAAAAATAATACTATATTGCTGATTGCAAACGTTGCCGAATTGTAAGAAAATGTAACCCCTTACATTTATTGATTGCATTTCGATGCATTTTTATTGTGCAAATGTAAAGGCTCATATATGCATTTTCTAAGGATATAGCAGAGCATTTGTGAAAATAAGATGCCTGTAAGCGCACCACAGCTATCTATGAGAACATCCTTGGGTGAACCATGGCGTCCGTCCACAAAGAGCTGATGTATCTCATCTGTGGAAGCAAACAGAATACAAAAGCACAGGGGGACAAGGAACAGGCGTCTGCCTCGTACGTGATAGACAACATAAAGAGGTATCACCAGCGAAACACCTAAAGCGAGGTATTCACTGAAGTGTCCAAGCTTACGGATAAAGGTATGAATTCTCTCTGTTGCCTGCTGCGCCTGGGCATCTGATAAATCCAATGTCAGAAGTTCATCTGTTATCTCGATGACTTTGATGGAAATTTTTTCGCTTAATGAGGAGCTTTCACTTGAATCCTGCGCTGAGAAAGAGAAAATCATACTCATAATCAGCAGGGCAGGAATAAAGGAAAAAATTTTTATAATTGATTGTTTGGTGATAGAAAGCTTCATATAATAATCCTCTCTGTTTTCAAAATTACAATCATTATAGTATTGTTTCTAATAAATCACAAGTATCTTAAATAACGTGTTATTTATGAAATTAAAGAAAAAAGTGTCAAGAAAATGTGTACTTTTGTATATTTTATGATAAAATCTACTTAAGACTGCGCAGGTGTAAAAAGATGCAGCGAAATGAGAGGTGTTACCAGTTATGTATGAGAGCGATAAGATGACTAGAGAAGAGATTAAAGCAATCTATGAAGAGGATGTTCAGAAGCTGCTTCGTTATTTGATTTGGCTGCAGAAGACTAGCGGAACCATAACGTCGGATATTTACAAGGGAGAGGGTATTGAGTCAACATCAGTTACTTTTCCTGTGTATGATGCGAACCTCTTAGCTTTTATTAAGGAGATTAAGGCATCTGTATTTATGAATAAGAATTGTGTTTATACCTATTCGAAGTATAGATTACGCACACCAGCCGATGAGCTTAAGCTGATTGACAGATGTACGATGCAGGATATCAAGCTGATTGGTGATATTCTGGCGAATTACGCAATTAAGGGTACTGTGAAGGGTACAGTATGGTCAGAGGGCGTAAAGAGTGGTGTGTATCTGGCAGCAGTTTTAAAGATGAAGGATTTATTAGAGATTAGAAAACCATTGGCATAATAAAAATATTGCACAATATGTGATATGGAAGGACAGGATAGGGGAATGGGAGACAAATCAATACAGAAGAAAAGATATATCGTAGAAAAGGCAGCAGAAGTTTTTGGCAAAAAGGGATATAAGAATGTTACGATGAAGGATATTGTAGAAGCCTGTGAGATTAGCAGAGGCGGATTGTATCTTTATTTTAACAGTACGAAGGAAATTTTCGAGGCTGTATTGGAGAGTCGAAGGCTCATTTCCAAGACAGAGGATAGTAGTGATATGCAGCCAGGCGACAGACTGCTGGCGTTCTTAGAGGAGAAGAAGCAGGAGATTGTTTCTTCTAGTGATTATCTAAGAGTGGCAATTTATGAGTATATGTTTGCTCATGGAGAGCAGGACAGTATGGTGGCAGGTGATTTTGATGCTGATTTACAACGCCTTGAGGAGATTATTGAAGATGGCGTGGCATCAGATTGGATGGTGTGTGAAGCGCCAAGGATTGCAGCATACAATATGCTGTATGCGTTAGAGGGGTTAAAGGTGTCTGCCCAGACAGGGATTATTTCTGAGGAACGGGTAGATGAACAGATTGAATATATGATGGGTACAATAGGTCTTGCTTTGGAATAGTCAGGACCTTTTGTTTTTGGCGGATTCTCGTAAGAAACCCCAAAAGTTTGCCTAAAACCTGCGTGTTTTCGTATATTTAGACAATTGCAAAATATGAAGAATTTTGTATAATGATACATGGTGGTCATTTTATGCCCTTTTGAAGGGCTGGATGATAGATAGAAACAAAGATATCAAAGTAGAATTACGGAGGACTCATTCAATGGGAAATGTAAAGCGTATTTACGTGGAAAAGAAGGCTTCATTTGCTGTTAAGGCTGTTGAGCTGGAGGAAGAATTAAAGAGCTATCTGGGAATTAACGGATTAGAGAAGGTAAGAATCTTTATTCGTTATGACGTAGAGAACTTATCTGAAGAGGTATTTGAGAAGGCATGCAAGTGCGTATTCTCTGAGCCACCTGTAGATGATTTGTACTTAGAGGCGTTTGATATGCCTGCAAATGGAAGATGCTTTTCTGTAGAGTTCTTACCAGGACAGTTTGACCAGAGAGCAGACTCTGCTGTTCAGTGTGTAAGATTCTTAAAAGAGGACGAGGAGCCAATCATTAAGACAGCAGTAACTTATCTTTTGATTGGAAATATTTCTGATGATGAGTTCAATAAGATAAAGTCTTACTGTATCAACCCTGTTGATTCAAGAGAGACAGATATGGTAAAGCCTGAGACTTTAGTTACAGAGTTCGAGGAGCCTGCTGATGTAGCAAGCTTTGTTGGCTTCAAGGATATGCCAGAGGCAGAGCTTAAGGCATTATATGATTCTTTAGGGCTTGCCATGACTTTCAAGGATTTCCTTCATATTCAGAACTACTATGCAACTGAGGAGAAGAGAGACCCATCAGTAACAGAGATTAGAGTATTAGATACATATTGGTCTGACCACTGCCGTCATACTACATTCTCTACAGAGTTGAAGGATGTAACTTTCGAAGATGGCTATTATACAGAGCCAATTAAGACTACATATGAGAATTACCTTGCTACAAGAGAAGAGATTTTCAAGGGTAGAAAGGACAAGTATGTTTGCCTTATGGACTTAGCGCTTATGGCTATGCGTAAGCTTAAGAAGGATGGCAAGCTTGCAGATATGGAAGAATCTGATGAGATTAATGCTTGTTCTATCGTAGTTCCTGTTGAGATTGATAAGGAAGATGGTAAGGGCGTTATCACAGAGGAGTGGTTAGTAAGCTTTAAGAATGAGACACATAACCATCCTACAGAGATTGAGCCTTTCGGTGGTGCAGCTACATGTCTTGGTGGTGCTATCCGTGATCCATTGTCAGGACGTTCTTATGTATATCAGGCAATGCGTGTAACAGGTGCTGCAGATCCTACAGTTCCTGTTGAAGATACAATGAAGGGTAAGCTTTCACAGAAGAAGCTTGTTCGCGGTGCGGCAAGCGGATACTCTTCATACGGTAACCAGATTGGTCTTGCAACAGGCTATGTTAAGGAGATTTATCATCCAAACTATGTTGCTAAGAGAATGGAGATTGGTGCCGTTATGGGTGCTGCTCCTAGAGCAAACGTTATTCGTGAGAACTCAGATCCTGGTGACATCATCATCCTTTTAGGTGGACGTACAGGACGTGATGGTTGTGGTGGTGCAACAGGTTCTTCTAAGGTACACACAGAGGCTTCTATTGAGACTTGTGGTGCTGAGGTTCAGAAGGGTAACGCACCTACAGAGCGTAAGATTCAGAGATTATTCAGAAGAGAAGAAGTTAGTAAGTTAATTAAGAAGTGTAACGACTTTGGTGCGGGCGGTGTTTCCGTTGCTATCGGTGAGCTTGCTCCTGGTCTTATCATTGAGATGGATAAGGTTCCTAAGAAGTATGCGGGTCTTGACGGTACAGAGCTTGCTATCTCTGAGTCACAGGAGAGAATGGCAGTTGTTGTAGACCCTAAGGATGTAGCACAGTTCCTTGCATATGCTGCAGAGGAGAACCTTGAGGCGATTGAGGTGGCTACAGTAACAGCAGACCCAAGACTTGTTATGATTTGGAGAGGTAAGGAAATCGTTAACCTTTCAAGAGCATTCCTTGATACAAATGGTGCGCATCAGGAGACTGGCGTATATGTTGATACACCTGTTAAGGAAGATAACTACTTCAATAAGGTAGCTATCGCTAAGGTTGAGGAAGCATTAGCAGCTGGTAATGTTAAGGATGCTATGTTAGCAGAGTTAAATGACCTTAATGTATGTTCACAGAAGGGTCTTGTTGAAATGTTCGACGCTTCTATCGGTGCAGGTAGTGTATTCATGCCTTATGGTGGTAAGTATCAGTTAGCTGAGACTCAGACTATGGTTGCAAAGCTTCCTGTATTAAAGGGTAAGACAGATGTTGTAACTATGATGAGCTACGGCTTTGATCCATATTTATCTTCATGGAGCCCATACCACGGTGCTGTATATGCGGTAACAGAGTCTATCGCAAGAATCGTAGCAACAGGTGGTGACTATAAGAAGGTTAGATTAACATTCCAGGAGTACTTCAGACGTATGACTGAGAATCCTGAGAGATGGAGCCAGCCATTCGCAGCATTACTTGGTTCTTATGATGCACAGATGGGATTCGGCTTGGCTTCTATCGGTGGTAAGGACTCTATGTCAGGTACATTCAATGACATTGATGTTCCTCCAACATTGGTTTCTTTCGCTGTAGATGTTGCTAAGCAGCAGGATATCGTAAGTCCAGAGCTTAAGACAGATGGTGATAAGTTAGTGGTATTCTCTATTAAGAAGGATGAGTACGACTTACCAGTATACGAAGAGGTTATGAAGCTTTACGATGGTATCAATGCACTTATGGCTAAGAAGGCGATTGTTGCAGCATACGCTTTAGATTCTAAGGGTATTATGGCAGCAGCAGCTAAGATGGCATTCGGTAACAAGCTTGGCGTAGAGTTTGATGCAGCATTAGAGGCTAAGGCATTATTTGCTAACCAGTTAGGTGATATTATTGCAGAAGTATCAGCAGAAGGCATGAAGGCTCTCGAGGAGAGCGGTATTGCTTATACTGTAGTAGGTACAGTACTTGCTGAGAACGCTGGATTTGTATATAAGGATACAACAGTAACTATGGAGGATGCTTTGAAGGCTTGGACAAGCAAGCTTGAGAAGGTATTCCCTACAAAGGCTGTTAAGACTACAGATGCTATTGAGACAAAGCTTTTCAATGCATCAGAGATTCACATTTGCAAGAATAAGGTGGCTAAGCCAACAGTATTTATCCCTGTATTCCCAGGTACAAACTGTGAGTATGATAGTGCAAAGGCATTTGAGCGCGCAGGTGCAAATGTTATTACAAAGGTATTCCGTAACATGACTGCATCTGATATCAGAGAGTCAGTTGATGAGTTTGAGAAGGCAATCGCACAGGCACAGATTATCATGTTCCCAGGTGGATTCTCAGCTGGTGATGAGCCTGATGGTAGTGCGAAGTTCTTCGCAACAGCATTCCAGAACGCTAAGATGAAGGAAGCTGTTATGAAGCTCTTAAATGAAAGAGACGGTCTTGCACTTGGTATCTGTAACGGATTCCAGGCGTTGATTAAGTTAGGTCTTGTACCTTACGGCGAGATTACAGGACAGACTGTAGATTCTCCTACACTTACATTCAACACAATTAACCGTCACATCTCTAAGATGGTTTATACTAAGGTTGTTTCTAATAAGTCACCTTGGTTACAGCAGGCAGAGCTTGGTAAGACATACGTTACTCCAGCATCTCACGGTGAGGGACGTTTCGTAGCTCCTAAGGAGTGGATTGATAAGCTCTTTGCTAATGGACAGGTTGCTACACAGTACTCTGACTTCAATGGAAATCTTTCTATGGATGAGGAGTGGAACGTTAACGGTTCTTACGCAGCTATCGAGGGTATCACATCTCCAGATGGTAGATGCTTCGGTAAGATGGCACACGTTGAGCGTCGTGGCGATGCAGTAGCGATGAACATCTATGGTGAGCAGGATCTTAAGATTTTCGAGTCAGGTGTTAAGTACTTTAAGTAAGATATAAGATAGAGACCTTGTGCTACGGCATGAGGTCTTTGTTTGTTTTGTATTGCAAATTCTTATGAGATGTTGCCGACGTGCAACATTTTTGTAAAGTACTTTTTACTAAAAAGTCGCATAAAAATTCTGCAATGTTTTGGAAGATATTTCGTGATTATGTCATCTGTACTTTTGGATAAAATCGGAGTATACTTACTGTTATCGGAAGAGCGAGGTGTAACATAGATGGCAAATAAGATATATGGACAGGAAGTACCATTTGTCGAGACTATGGATGAAGCTGTGAAGAGCATGATAGAGCGTGCCTTTTTGAAGAAGGGTGTATCTTATCTGATTAAGGTAGATAAGGTAATTGATAGGAAGAAGGGTTTATTCGAGAAGAGTAAGAAGTATTCCTTTTATATCAGTCGATTTCAAGAGGAACAGGCAAAGAGTGCTATGGCAGAGAGTGAATTTGAAGAAGATAGTATAGTTTTCTTGATTCAATAAGAATGGAAGGGTATCGTAATATGTACGGTACCCTTTGTTACGTTAGGAGGAAAATTTAGAATGATGGATTTTGGAAAGATTATGAAGATTAAGAGTGCATGGGAGACTTTTAATGGCAATCATACGAAGTTTATGCCTTTTATGAAGGCGGTTGCACAGGATGGTGTACAGGAGGGAACGATTATCGAGATTAAGGTGACGAACTCTGCTGGAAAAGAGTATAATACTAATATGAAGATTACGCAAAGTGATTTGGAGCTGTTTGCGCAGATGAAGGGTATGATGAATTAAAAGATGGCTAATGTACGAAACTATCAAAAGGAACTGGACAAGTTAATAGATGGATTGATAAAGCAGGACAAGGTGCCAACTCTTTTCCTGCATAGTTGTTGTGCGCCTTGTAGTAGCTATGTGCTGGAGTATCTGCGTCAGTATTTTAAGATAACGGTTTTTTACTATAATCCGAATATCTCGGCAGAGCCTGAGTATGTGAAACGAGTAGAGGAGCAGAAGAGACTGATTGCAGCGTACAATGCACAGGCTTTGGATGGTTTTGCGAAGCTGGCAGGGGGGACTTGGGGGAAGGTCTATCCGATTGATATCGTTGAGGGAGACTATATTCCGCAGGAGTTCTATGAGATTGCAAAGGGATTGGAGCAGTGTCCTGAAGGTGGAGAGAGATGCTTTAAGTGCTATGAATTGCGATTGAAGAAGACTGTGCAGAAAGCGTTGGAATTAGGCTTTGATTATTTTGCAACCACTTTGACTATCAGTCCGCTTAAGAATTCGCCAAAGCTTAATGAGATTGGCGAGAGGTTGTCTGGGGAATATGGTGTAGCTTGGCTTCCATCGGATTTTAAGAAGAAGAATGGCTATAAACGTTCCATAGAGCTATCCGCAGAATATGATTTGTACAGACAGGACTATTGCGGATGTATCTATTCGAAGGTGGAAAGGGAGAAACAGAAGCAATTAGAAATCTTGATGTAAGCATACATACAAAACCAAAGACTTATACGTTATATGCAGGGCTTGAGCCATGTATTATGTGTATGGGAACATTGGTAATGGGACATATTCGTAATGTGGTGATAGCCGCCAGGGACGATTATGGCGGAGCAATGGATTTGATAAAGTATAGTAAGTTTGCGAGAAGTAAGGATATAAAGATAATCTGGTTGGATAACGAATTAGGGGATGTGCAAAGAGCATTTCAGACGATTCGTGAGTTGATTTATAATCAGGATGAAGAGAAGCGAAGTCAGATGTTGCAGGATTTTTGTGTTTATAATAAACGAGGTGTTGATGCAGCCGTTAGGTTGGTGGAGGATGGCTTTTTGGAAGGTAGAGCGCTGCGAGAGATTGCTGTTGCGGAAGTATTTGATGCGTTGACGGAGAGAATATACCAAGAGTGATAGTATAGCGGCTTGATGTTGTCAGTTATGGAGAGTTTGGCGTAATGTCCTATCAAAATAGTGAATGGTGCATATTAGTAGGATGAATATGGCTGTGGAAATCCTACTAAAAATGTAAAATTAGTAAATTGATAGGATAATTAAGGGGCAAAAATCCTACTATAATTGTAAACATTGAGAATTAGTAGGATAATTAAGCGTGTCAACATCCTACTAAACAGTGAAAATAGAGAATTAGTAGGAAAATCAAGAAGTAAATCTCCTACTAAATTAGAGAAAATATATATTTAGTAGGAAGGAAAGACGAGAATGTGTCCTACTAAAATGCTTAAAAAGAGATATTAGTATTATTGTGAGCTTAAAAACCAGATATAGCTATCATGGTTAATAGAACAGGATTAACAGAATTACCGAATCTACTTGATTTCAGACACAAAACCAAGTATGATATATAGGCGGTTTTGGTATTGGATGCCTAGCGAGAGCTGGGGCGATACGGGATGAGATAGATACAAGAAGAGATTAAGATAAAGATATAAGTGAACGGAAAGGACGATAACGATGAAGAAGATTTTGGAACTGATTTCCGAAGAAATGAAGAGTGCCTTTGAGGCAGCAGGCTATGACAGAGAGCTTGGTAAGGTTACTTTCTCCAACAGACCTGATCTGTGCGAGTTTCAGTGTAACGGCGCGATGGCGGGAGCAAAGCAGTATAAGAAGGCTCCGATTATGATTGCCAATGAGGTTGTTGAAAAGCTTGCAGACAGCGAGGTATTTGAGAAGGCTGAGGCAGTCGCTCCGGGATTTTTGAATCTTACATTAAAGAATGAATTTGTAGGAAGCTATATCGCTGGTATGAGCGAGGCAGCTAAGTATGGCTTGGAGGAAGCAAAGAATCCGTTAAGTATCGTAATTGACTACGGCGGACCAAACGTTGCTAAGCCATTACATGTAGGACACTTACGTTCTGCAATTATTGGTGAGAGTGTAAAGCGTATCGCAAGATATGTTGGTCATAATGTAATCGGTGATATTCATCTTGGTGACTGGGGACAGCCTATGGGCTTGATTATGAATGAGCTTAAGATTAGAAAACCTGAGCTTGTTTACTTTGATGAGAGCTATACAGGTGAGTATCCAACAGAGCCTCCATTTACAATCTCTGAGTTAGAAGAGATTTATCCTTTTGCAAGTAAGCGTTCTAAGGAAGATGCTGAGTATAAGGAGAATGCCATGGCTTGTACCTTCAAGCTTCAGAGTGGTGTAAGAGGTTATCGTGCATTATGGAATCACATTATTGCGGTATCTGTTACAGATTTGAAGAAGAATTACGAGAAATTGAATGTAGATTTTGACCTTTGGAATGGTGAGTCAGCAGTACATGACTTGATTCCAGGAATGGTTTCTTATATGAAGGAAGGTGGCTACGCATATATCAGCGATGGCGCACTTGTTGTTGATGTTAAGGAAGAGACAGATACCAAGGAGTATCCACCATGTATGATTTTGAAGTCAGATGGAGCAGCTCTTTATAATACAACAGACCTTGCAACAATCATGATGCGTATGGAAGAGAATAAGCCAGATGAGTTAATTTACGTAGTAGATAAGCGTCAGGACTTATACTTCGAGCAGGTATTCCGTTGCGCACGTAAGACAAAGCTTGTTAAGGAAGATACAAAGCTTAAGTTCCTTGGCTTTGGTACCATGAATGGTAAGGATGGTAAGCCATTCAAGACTCGTGAGGGTGGCGTTATGCGTCTTGAGAATCTGATTAAGGAAATCAACGAAGAGATTCTTAAGAAGATTACAGATAACCGTGAGATTTCAGAGGAAGAGGCTGCTGAGACAGCGAAGATTGTTGCATTGTCAGCCTTGAAGTATGGTGATTTATCAAATCAGGCGAGCAAGGATTATATCTTCGATATTGATAGATTTACATCTTTCGAGGGAGATACAGGTCCATATTTGTTATATACAACAGTTCGTATTAAGTCTATTCTTGCTAAGTATAAGGAAAGCGGATGCGAGCCTGATGTGAAGAATTTACAGGCACCAGTAAGCGCAAGTGAGAAGGAGCTTATGCTTTGCCTTGCACAGTTCAATGCCAGCATTGAGGCTGCTTATGAGGAGATTGCACCTCATAAGGTATGTGCATATATGTATGATTTGGCAAATGCATTCAATCACTTCTATCATGAGACAAAGATTCTTGCAGAAGAGGATGCAGCAAAGAAGGCTGGCTGGATTGCATTATTGGTATTAACAAGAGATATGCTTGAAACATGTATGGATTTACTTGGATTCAGCGCACCAGAACGTATGTAATTATAAATGATATAAAAGAACGGCTTCAATTATGAAGTCGTTCTTTTTAGTTTGCCCCATGATAATGGTTTTGGCGATATTGTCTTGGAGTCTGCCCAGTAGCCTTTTTGAAACAGGCGATAAAATAGCTTTGGGATGAAAAATGAAAATATTCAGCAATGTCAGCATATCCCATGTCGGAATGCAGAAGCAAATCCTCAGCAGCCTTGAGCTTCTTATGGAGAATATATTCCTTCACATTTTGCCCTGTTTCCTTTTTGAAATGATAGGACAGGTAGGAGGGACTTAAGCGAAGGGCATCTGCGATTGTACTGAGTGTCAAATCGTCTTGTAAATGTTTGTTGATATATTCTATTGCATGAAGAATCGGAAGGGAGTATACATTTTCCTTCTCAAGTGTTGTCATTCTTTGGGTAAAGTCCAGTAACGCCTCTCCCTGAATATACAGAATATCATTAGGCGTTTTACACACATCAATTCTATTGATAAAAAGGTCACTAAGAGTATAGGCATCTTCACGAGGCATACCATGTTCTACACAGAGTCTGGTAATAAGTGCAATAAAAATAACCGCATGGTATTTCACATTTTGCAGAGGATTCTTGGATAGAACACCGTTTTTCTCATGGCCCATGGCGTCAGGAGACATATAATAGTTAGCAACCTGTTCAACAAAAGCAAGATTTCCAGAAGCAACAGCAAAGTAAAGCTTATATTCATCTTCATATGTAACATGTTCGAAGGCTTCTTCCCTTTGGCGAAATAATCTATAGCTTAATTCCTGCGTTGTTTTCATTTGCAATTCCATACCTTTCTGTATTTGTTTAGAGAATTAATTTGGTATTAAGTAATAAATAAATTAAACTATTTAAGTTATATACTGGTGACTTTTACTTATTTTTAGCTATTATATCATAAATAAATGATAAAAATCAAAAGAAAATGATATAAAGTAAACAAGTGAATTACTATAATAGAGAAAAATAGCGATAGGAGGCTGACTAAATGAAAAAGAGTATTGAATTAGTATCGGATATGAAGATTGGCTGGAATCTTGGAAATACATTGGATGCATTTGGAGAAGAGGGACTTGCAGCAGAGTGTGCATGGGGTAATCCTAAGACAACACAGGAAATGATAGACGCAATAATGGCGCAGGGTTTTAATGTGATTCGTGTTCCTGTTACATGGGACGGACATTTTGGTGCGGCGCCTGAGTACCAGATTGATGCTACGTGGATGAAGCGTGTGCAGGAGGTTGTAGATTATGCGTATAATAGAGGCGCATATGTCATTTTGAATCTTCATCATGAAGAGTGGCATTTTCCTTCAGAGGAGAATAAGGATGCGGCTTCAGAAATATTAGCGGCACTTTGGACACAGATTGCGAATCATTTTGAAAGCTATAGTGAGCGTTTGATTTTTGAAGGCTTAAATGAGCCACGTAAAAAAGGAACTGCTGTAGAGTGGAATGATGGTGATGAGGAAGGAAGAGCTGTAGTAAATCATTTTGCGCAGGTCTTTGTAGAGACTGTAAGAGCTACAGGTGGTAATAACAAATCGCGTTCACTTATGGTGACAGGCTATGCGGCTGCATGCTGCAGGAATGCATTGGCGAATATTATCGTGCCAAAGGATGATAATCTGATTGTATCGGTTCATGCATATAAGCCATATGATTTTGCTTTGAATATTACAGGAACTTCTGAATGGGACCCTGAGAAGGGCGCAGAAGAGATTGATGAGGTAATGAAGGATATTAAGGAGCTGTTCCTTGATAAGGGCATTCCAGTTATTATCGGTGAGTTCGGTGCTATGAACAAGAATAATGAGGCTGACCGTGTGGAGTGGATTCAGCACTATATGAAAAAGACAAAGGAAATCGGAGTTCCTTGCATATGGTGGGACAACAATGAATTCACAGGAGATGGTGAGAATTTTGGTTTCTTTGATAGAGCAAAATTGGATTTTACATACAAAAATCTGTTGAATGCCATGATGAATGAGATAAAATAGTGATTAAGAATCAGGTGTAAATGTCGGAAATATAAGGGGAGAAGGTAAGTTACGAGGGTAATGCAATTATATGGAGGGTATACATTTGAGAAAAAGAATATTAAGTTATCTATTATGCGGTTTATTGTTGGTTACAGGAGTTTGCGGATGTGGAGCAACACAGCAGACTGACGGCACAACAGATGTGACCGTTGAGATTCAGGTGCAGAGTAGCATAGAAGATGAGAATTTGGAGAATATTACTGAGGAAACAGTGGCGACAACCGCTCAGGTACAGGATATAAGCGAGCTTACAATTGCTGATATTTCTTCAATGGAGCTTGTGGCGGATATGAAGATTGGCTGGAATCTTGGTAATACCTTAGATGCGACAGGCGGTATTGGAATCAGCTCTGAGTGGGCTTGGGGCAATCCTAAGACAACACAGGAGATGATTGATGCCATACTGGAACAGGGTTTCAATGTGATTCGTATTCCTGTTACGTGGGATGGACACTTTGGCGCGGCACCAGAGTATAAGATACATGACGTATGGCTTGCACGAGTGAAGGAAGTCGTTGATTACGCGTATAACCGAGGAGCATATGTGATTTTAAATATGCATCATGAGGAGTGGCATTTCCCATCTGAAGAGAATAAGGATGCAGCATCTGTGCAGTTAGCGACACTTTGGACGCAGATTGCAAATTATTTTAAGGATTATGATGAACATTTGATTTTTGAAGGATTAAATGAGCCTCGTAAGAAGGGGACTGCGGTAGAGTGGAATGGCGGTGACAAAGAGGGGCGTGATGTTGTAAATCACTTCGCGCAGGTATTTGTAGATACAGTAAGAGCAACGGGTGGTAACAATACCTTACGTCATTTGATGGTAACAGGATACGCTGCCTCATCGGATAGGAAAGCATTGGAAGCTATTGTATTACCTGATGATGATAAGCTGATTGTATCGGTTCATGCATATACGCCATACAATTTTGCTTTGAATACAGCGGGAACATCGTCATGGGATATTGATAAAGATACACGAGATATTGATACTGTTATGAATACGATTCAAGACTTGTTCTTAAGTAAGGGAATTCCTGTAATCATCGGTGAGTTCGGTGCTATGAATAAGGATAATGAGGCTGAGCGTGTTGAATGGGTTACTTACTATCTGACGAAAGCAAAGGAAATTGGCGTTCCTTGTATTTGGTGGGATAATAATGCATTCACAGGTAATGGAGAGAATTTTGGTTTGTTAGACAGAAGAAATCTGACTTTCCCATATCCAAATCTGGTAGATGCTATGATAAGTGCAGTAAAATAAAATATTATGTTGACAAATTGGTCGGTAAGTTATAGACTAACATTAAGGAGGTCGATAACTTACCGACCATTCTTTTTGGGGAAATATACTACAGTAGTATTTATGAATAATCATACACAGGAGGGATTACAATGTATCAGATGACAGAAGCAGAGATGAAGTTTGCAGAGTTGGTATGGGAAGAGGCACCGATTGCTTCGGGAGAGCTGGTAAAGAGATGTGCGGAGGAGTTTGAGTGGAAAAAGTCTACTACATATACTTTTATAAAGAAGCTATGTGAGCAGGGAATTTTTAAGAATGAGAATGCTGTGGTGGAGGCGATACTGACAAAGGATGAATATCTGCAGCAGCAGGGCGAGGTGTTTGTAGATAAAGCATTTGGTGGTTCACTTCCAAAGATGATTGCAGCATTTGTTGAGCGTAAGCGCTTAAGCAAAGAGCAGATTGCGGAGATAGAGAAGATTATTGAGGATTATAAGAAGAATTAGCGGGGAGGAAAGCAAGGATGGAATTTATAAAAGATGGATTGCTGGCTCTGCTGGAGATTTTAGTAAATCTTAGCCTACAGGGAAGCTTTTGCATATTGCTGGTATTACTGGCACGTTTTCTGCTCCGTAAGGCACCAAGATGGTGTTCCTATGTATTATGGAGTGTGGTGTTTTTGCGATTGATTTGTCCTGTATTTCCAGAGGGAAGCTTTAGTTTGATGCCAAGACAGCTACAGATAGAAGGAAGCATGGTTTTAGAGCAGGTTCAGGAGGAGATTGCAGAGCATACGGTTACTGGAAGTATCTTGGCAACAGAGGATGTGATAGCAGAGAAAACGGTAGCTGATGTAGTGGGGAAATCCAGTTATCAAAGCGATACACTACGGGGAAGTGCGCAGTCGGATGGCAAGGATGTACCAATAAATAATGAGAACGCAACAACCAGACCAGACAACGCTTATACAGGTGTGTTGAATGCCTTGGAGAGTCCAGGTAAAGCTGTGCAGAGAAATCAGCAGGCAGAGTCAGGCTTGGGTGCAGATGTTGTGACAAAGCTGATGATGGCGGTTACAATTTTTTGGCTGCTTGGTACTGTTGCGTTTGCTACATATCATATTGTATCTTACCAGCTTTTGAAGCGTCGGATGAGAATGGCAGTTGAGACGAAGGACGGTGTTTATGAAGTACAGGGAGAGCATTTATCCTTTGTTATGGGAATTGTGAACCCGAAGATTTATTTATCAACAGGCTTGGATGCAGAGACAAGGAAAGTGATTTTTTGCCATGAAAGAGTTCATTTGCAGAGAAAGGATTACATATTTAAGCCTTTGGCATTGGGAATTTGCTGTGTGCACTGGTGGAATCCGTTGGTGTGGCTCTCCTTTTATCTCATGAACAAGGATTGCGAGATGTCCTGTGATGAGAAGGTAGTAGCTCTTTTAGGAGAGGAGAGCAAGACGGTATATTCCTATGCATTGTTAAATGAGGCAACAAGAGGAGATTGGTTTAGGAGCAGAAGAGGAAGCGTATGTGCGCTGTTATCATTTGGGGAAGATAATGTGAAGAATAGAATTAGTCATGTATTAAAATATAAGAAGGCATCCATTGGTGTCATTTTCTGCGCAGTGTTAGTGCTTGTAGTGTTAGGCGTTGGACTTTGTTCGAATCCTAAGGCAGAGGAAGCAAACGGGGATGTGGCAGATACTGCCAGCGAGGAGCAGGCGGAGCTGTTGAAGGAACAGGAGGAAGCGCTAAAAGCTGAGCAGGAAGCACTTGAGAAGGAGCTTGAGGCTACAAAGCAGAAAGCCGAACAGGAAGCACTTAAGGAAGAACTGGAAAAGGCTGAGCAGGAACAACAGGAGATAGAGAGATTAGAACAGGAGCTTGCAGAGGATAAGACGGAGTTTGTCGAAACAGAAGAATATGGTAAGATGGCATTTGCTCTTGAAAAGTATATAGCGCTATTTATAGAAGACGGTGCCTTTGGTGATTCATCTCCATGGGTAAGAGATTGGACTACTTTGATTCATGAAGGGGATACAAGTACTGCAACGATTCGTTTTATTATGGAGAATTCGATACCTGAGTATTATGTGGCTGAGCAGACGGTAAGGCTTACCGAGTCAGATGGAGACTACTATGTGTATCAGACAGATTCTAAGATGTATTCTGAGATAAATAGCGTAGAAGATATGGAAGCAGCCTATGAGTGGACGAATGGTGGAGCGATGAAGGGTATCTGGTATCCAACAGAGTATGTAAGAGCCATATTGAATCATTTGGTAAAAGGCACCAATCCTGAATATTACAGTGCATATCAGGACCCTTATACTGCGGCGAAAGTGGTGTTACACTTAGGAGCGGATAAGGCTGAATTGGGAATGAAGAACTACGTTAAGACGGTTTCACCACAGGATGCTTCAGTGAGTGCATATGGAGAAGGAACGGTCTGCAATGTATATTATTATTTTGCAGATGGTTCTAAGGCTGTGATTCCGATGGTGCTGGTAGAAGAAAGCATGGGCATTTGGATGCCGATGACGAATGAGGATAGCAGTCAGAAGCAGTATAATGTGAGAGAGGTTTATGATAGCTATGAGGTTGGCGATGTAACCTATCAGTTGACCAATATGGGAATCTATCAGTTAGACAGTAATGGGCTGACATTCCTTTATCCTGCAAAGACAGGTGTTGATGCAAAGCTTGCCTATGATAATGGAAATCTCTATTTCCCGACAGATAAGAGTTATTACGAAGGGGCTTTGGACTGGGCAGATAATAGTATTTGTGTTTTGAATTTAAAGACTCTTGAGGTGGGCTATATAGATTTACCGCAGGCGGCATGGAATATGTTCCCATTGGCAGGTTTATATGTTGGAGATGGCTATATCACATTATGGAAGAATGATGGTTTTGGAAACTATGTATTGCCTATAACAGATGTATTTTCTATCTATAATGGAAAGCTTGCAACAGAGTTAAATGAGAAGGAGAAGGACGCGTATGGAAGCATGATTCGTGAGCAGGTTTTGGAAAATCCGAATCAGGTAATGCGTATCGGACATCATGCATCGACGACTACTTTCGCCTATGTAGATATGGATGGTGATGGAAAGTCAGAGGAAATCACGATGACGAGAAATGGAGAGGGGTGGTATTTGCCGATGGATTCCTTTGTCTTGACAGCAGGAGAAGGACGTGAGGAATTAAATATGGAGTGTGGCAGTAATGAAATCTACGCTTATAGTCCTGACGGGAAGAGAATTTTTATGATGTTATATGAGGATGGCCCAAGTGGTGACCCGATGACGACCTTCTATCGATATGAGGATAATCGTCTGTGCGAGGCGGGAACGATTGCATCAGATGTTCGTACTGCTGAGTTAGAGAATGGTATTATTTCTACAGTAATCCGTAGGGATGTTATTCAGACAGATGGTATTCGCGTACAGTACTGCATCAATGATAATGGTGAGGTTAAGCAGATAGAACAGGAAACCTATGATTTTACAGCTTTAAATGATGTGGAACTGAAAGAAATATTAAAGCTTTATGCAGAGCCTGACGGTTCTTTGGACATTACAATTATGATGAAACCGCAGACAGTACATATTACTAAGACAGATGAAAATTTTGAATGGGTATTGATTGAAGGCGAGAATGGTACACAGGGCTGGCTTAGAGTAAAAGATATAATATATGTGGGCGATGATGAAACGCCGTCAGGAGAAATCTTTGACGGACTGAGCTTTGCAGGCTAATTATATATTAGAATTATAAAATGCAAATGATTTGCATATTTGGATTGACAAGTGCAGTGAACTGTACTAAAATTACAAATTGCAAGTTGTTTGCATTTTTAATTAGGAGGTTACCATGCAGAAGGAATATCGTACAAAGTGCAAGGACTCTATTATGGAGTATTTACAAGCGCATAAGGAGCATAGATTTAGTGCAGTGGATATTCATGCCTATTTGGAGAGCAAGGGGCAGCAGGTGAATCCTACCACGATTTATCGTAATCTGGAGAAGCTGATGCTTTCAGGGCAGTTGATGAAGTACAAGACTGCCGAGGACGAGAGTGCGATGTATCAGTATGTGGAGCCACATGGCAAGTGTCAGGAGCATCTGCATATGCAGTGCAAGAGCTGTGGCAAGATTACACATCTGGAGTGTGGCTTTATGAAGGAAATCAGAGCGCATCTTTTAGAGGGGCATGGCTTTATGCTGGAATGTACAGGTTCCATGCTGACTGGCTTATGTGAGAAGTGCAGGAATGCAAAGATATAGGTTTGAGATAAAGGATTTTGATTTAGGAAGGCTTGAATATTATTATGAAGAAATTATGGTATTCCATTTTGACGGTTATTCTGTGTATGGGAATATTGGCAGGCTGTGGCACAGCGGGTACACAGCAGGCGCAGGACGATAGAATCAGTATTGTATGTACTACATTTCCACAGTATGACTGGGTAAAGACGATTATTGGCGACAAAGCAGATGCGTTTGAGGTTACATATCTTTTGGAGGATGGCGTGGATATCCACAGCTATCAGCCTACAGCTATGGATATTGCGAAGATGACAGACTGTGATTTGCTGATTTATCTTGGTGGTGAGTCTGAGGAATGGGTTGACGAAATCGTAGCACAGAATGTTGATATACAGGTTATTAATATGATGACTGCGTTGGACGGCGCATTAAAGACTGAGGAAATGGTAGAGGGAATGCAGCACGAGCATCATGAGGAGGAAGAGCATCATCATGATGAGGTGGTGTATGATGAGCATGTTTGGTTATCACTTCGCAATGCTGTAACATTGGTGAAGGTTATTACAGAAGCAATCATGGATTTGGATGCTAAGAATGCATTTGTATATGAGACAAATGCAACTGCTTACTTGATGGAGCTTGAGAATCTGGACGCTGCTTATGCGGAGGCGGTTGCAGAGGCTGGTACAGATACACTTTTATTTGCAGACAGATTTCCGTTCAGATATTTGTTAGATGATTATGCAATTAATTATTATGCGGCGTTTGTCGGTTGTAGTGCAGAGACCGAGGCAAGCTTTGAAACAGTAGCGTTTCTGGCAGGGAAGCTGGATGAGCTTTCCTTACAGCATGTGCTGATATTGGAAAAATCAGATACACGTCTGGCGGATTCTATTATTCAGAATTCACAGGGTAAGAATCAGGATATACTGGTGCTGGATTCTATTCAGTCGGTAAGTAAGGCAGAGCTTGCAGAAGGTACTACATACCTTAGTATTATGCAGGAGAATTTGGAAGTATTAAAAACAGCATTGAATTAGTGACACAGAAAGGCAAGGATGTCCATGGCATATATAACATGTGAGGATTTGACACTTGGATATGACGGTAGTGTTGTTACAGAGCATATTAATTTTCAGGTGAATCAGGGTGATTATCTTTATATTATCGGAGAAAATGGTGCAGGAAAGAGTACCCTTATTAAGGCGTTGCTTCATTTGATGGAGCCGATACAGGGTGAGGTAGTAACAGGAGATGGCTTAAAGCCGTATGAGATAGGCTATTTACCACAGCAGACGGTTGTACAGAAGGATTTTCCTGCGTCTGTTTGGGAAATTGTGCTGTCAGGAACACTTGCAAAGAGAGGCTGGAAGCCTTTCTATACAAAGCAGGAGAAGCAGTGTGTCAGGGAGAACATGGAGAAAATGGCAGTTTGGGATTTGCGTAAGGAGTGCTATCGCAATCTTTCAGGCGGTCAGCAACAGAGAGTATTACTGGCGAGAGCGCTTTGTGCAACTACAAAGCTTCTTTTGCTGGATGAGCCTGTGACAGGGCTTGACCCAAAGGTAACAGCAGAATTTTATCAACTGTTGCAGGAGTTGAATCAGAGTGGAATCACGATTATTATGGTATCTCATGATATGCAGGCAGCAGCAGCCTATGCCAGCCATATTCTGCATATAGAGAAGGATACGACCTTCTATGGCACTAAGAGTCAGTATCAGAAGAGTGAGGCATGGAAGGCATTTCAATATACAGCAGGAGGTGCGGCACATGAATAATATTATCGAAAGTTTGCAATATTATATGCAGTACCCTTTTGTTCAGTATGCGTTGATTGTAGGAACTTTAATTGCCCTTTGTTCATCACTTCTAGGTGTAACACTGGTATTAAAGAGATTCTCTTTCATTGGAGATGGCTTATCCCATGTGGCATTTGGTGCGATGGCGATTGCAAGTGTAATTAACCTGACCAATGACACACTGCTTGTGATGGTAATTACTGTAGTGGCAGCAGTTTTACTGCTTAGAACGGGGCAGAATACCAAGATACAGGGCGATGCGGCGATTGCGATGCTGTCAGTTGGCTCGCTTGCAGTTGGATATTTATTGTTAAATCTGTTTTCAACCTCTACCAATATAGCAGGAGATGTGTGCAGTACGCTGTTTGGCGCAACCTCTATTTTGACTTTAACAAAGAGCGAAGTGTGGATTTGCGTGATAATGTCTGTGGTAGTGGTGGTTTTATTCTGTGTATTATACAATAAAATCTTTGCAGTTACCTTTGATGAGACCTTTGCAAAGGCAACAGGGATTCCAGCAGACAGATATAATCTTTTGATTGCGATAGTGACAGCCATTATCATTGTACTGGCAATGAATCTTGTAGGTTCTCTATTGATTTCGGCATTGGTTATTTTCCCTGCGCTTTCAGCAATGCAGGTGATTCAGAACTTTAAGGGAGTTGTGATTTATTCGGCAGTGATTTCAGTGGTGTGTGCGGTACTTGGTATTGTACTGTCTATATTGTTTTCCACACCAGTTGGTTCCACAATCGTAGTGGCGAATATTGTGGTGTTTGCGATTAATATGCTGGTGTCGAAGCTGACAAGAGGCTGATTAAAGTAATGATAAGTGCTTGCAATTTGCAGGCACTTTTTAGGGTTAGAAAGGTATGTTTGGTTATGAAATATATTAAGCAGCTTGCAATCATATTAGGTATTTCTTTGATAGGAGAAGGGTTAAATTATTGTATTCCGTTGCCGATTCCAGCAAGTATCTATGGTTTGGTTATTTTGTTTGTAGGATTGATGACAGGCATTATTAAGCTGGAAATGGTAAAGGAAACGGCTAATTTTTTGATAGAAATTATGCCGATTATGTTCGTACCAGCAGGCGTGGGTCTTTTGGAATCCTGGGGAATTTTGCAGAATATGCTTGTTCCTGCGATTGTGATTACGGTGGTATCTACAGTGGTAGTAATGATTGTATCAGGAAGAGTGACACAGTTCATGCTGCGTATAAAGAAGGGAGAGAAGACTAATGAATAATGTTGTGCAGGATTTTGCTGCGAATTCTCTTTTCTTTGGCGTTGTTATTACGTTGTTTACTTATGAATTTGGTATGTATTTGAAAAATAAGTTCAAGCTGGCGATTTTCAATCCAATTGTAGTTTCGATAGCATGTATTATTGTGGTACTGTTGGTGTTCAAGATTGATGTAGGTGACTACACAGAGGGCGCGCAGTATATTAGCTATTTATTGACACCAGCGACGATTTGTCTTGCTGTGCCTTTATATGAGAAGGTAGAGCTGCTAAAAAAGCATATGGTAGCAATACTGGTAGGGATTTTCTCAGGCGTCCTATCGAGTGCAGTTAGTATTTTACTGATGTCCATGGCATTTGGCTTGAACCATGAAGCATATGTAACGCTCCTGCCAAAGTCGATTACGACAGCGATTGGTATCGGACTTTCAGAGGAATGCGGTGGTATTGTAACGATTACCGTGGCGGCAATTGTAATCACTGGAAATCTGGGAAATATGATTGCGGAATTCATCTGTAAGACCTGTAAGATAGAAGAGCCGATAGCGAAGGGAATTGCGATTGGTACATCTTCTCATGCGTGTGGAACTTCTAAGGCAATGGAAATGGGAGAGGTAGAAGGTGCCATGAGTGGACTGTCGATTGGAGTAGCTGGTCTGATGACGGTTGTAGTTTCAATGATATTTGTGAATTTTTGGTAGTTTACTATTAAGAATTCAAAACAAAAAAGCAACGATAAAATCGTTGCTTTTTTAGTAGCGAGAGGGGGATTCGAACCCTCGACACCATGGGTATGAACCATGTGCTCTAGCCAACTGAGCTATCTCGCCATAGCCGTAATTAGTAATGATTGTTTTAAGATGGGGCCTACAGGGCTCGAACCTGTGACCCTCTGCTTGTAAGGCAGATGCTCTCCCAGCTGAGCTAAGACCCCACAACCATTGATTTGTACGAGTTGTTCACCCGACTTATTCAATATACACGTTCTAGCAGAAAATGTCAACCATTTTTTCAGAAAAGTGGTTCTGAAAATTACTTGTATATGTCATAAATTGAGTGTAAAATGTAGAAAAGAGGGAGTTGTGTTATGAGAGAGGGATTTATTTATGAAAAATAGATGGAAGATATCAACAGAATCTACGTTGATTATCTTAATTTTTATATTTGGTATATTTACATATGTGAGTTCATTAACAGGTGCAGAGATATCTCAGAGGATTATGATAGGGGCAGACTGGGATTTACAGGTAAATGGTGTACAGTACGAAGCCATGGATTTGAATGAGTTTGTTTTTGAACAGCAGGATAGAGGTGATGTAATCACATTGACTACCCAGCTTCCGCAGGAATATATATCTGACCCGCTGCTGGTATTTCATGTGAAGCACTCTACGATACAGGTAATGATTGACGGGGAAGAAATCTATGCATACGGTCAGGAAAGATATGCAGAGAATCATATGGTGGGATATGGCTATCATTTGATTGAACTTCCTGATGATTACGGTGGTAAAACCTTGCAGGTGGTTGCAGTTGCAGGTGAAGAGGATTCTTATAGCAATTTCAGAGTTCCCTACATATGTAATGCCAAGAATGTAATAAGGGATATGTTTTTAGAAAAGAAGGTTATATTAGGTATTAATTTATTCCTTTTTACTTTCGGATTGTTAATTCTGATAATTTCGATTTTCTTTTCCTTTAAGAGCAAAAAATTTTCAAGGCTGATAATGGCAGGAATGTTTTCCTTGGTAATTTCATTGTGGTCGATATGCAATTATGATTTGATAATTCTGTATACATATCGGTTTGAAGTGAAGCCGTACCTGGAATTTACATCATTGTATTTTTGCCCGTTATTTGTGTATTTGTACTTTTGGTCAGATATTATGGGGCGCAAGATAAAAACGATTAAAGGAATTTATCTTGGTATCACAGGAATACAGGTCTTATTCATAGCTGCGGTGATAGTATTGCATGGTTTGAATATTGTGCATATGCCAGCGATGGTAACCGTGCAGCATGTGATTATCATAATTATGGTGCTATCCTATGTAGCTCTAATGATTTATGATATTGTGAAGAAACAGTATGAGAAAAGTGCTTTAGCGATAGGAATGTTATCATTGGTTATCATTTCAGCATTTGATATTATAAGATATAATGTTTTGGTTTATGCATCCTCGCATATGCGTGACAGTTTTCCGAGCCTGCTTTTTCTGGGTGGTTTGATTTTTGTGCTGTCGCAGATAGTAGATTTTTATAGTGAAGTAAGTAAAAAGATGTATGAGGGAGCAAAGGCGGAGGCTTTGGAGAGGCTTGCTTATACAGATGCATTAACAGGACTGTCTAATCGAAGGAAATGTGAAGATATTTTCGATGAATTGGAGATGTCGGAGCAGGTGTATGGAATCCTTGCTTTTGATTTGAATAATCTTAAGCTTACCAATGATACTTTGGGCCATGATACAGGTGATATTTTGCTTATGAAATTTGCAGAGGTATTGCAGGTAGTATTTGGTGATGCTGGAACGATTTGTCGTATGGGAGGTGACGAGTTTATTGTCATTATTCCTGATATCAAGCAGGTCGATGTAAGAGCCTTGGTGGATAAGATGGAGGCAATGATTGAACGTGCAAATGAGGAGGATGAGAATCTGAATCTGAGTACGGCATACGGCTACTGTAGGTCCAACGAGCCTAGATGTAAGGATGTTAAGAGTGTATACAGAAAGGCAGATGCCAGAATGTACAAGCAAAAGACTGCCATGAAAAAGTTTATGCACGAATAACGACATATGTATTTTATCGCAAAAAAATGGTGTTTGTAGTGTTTCTAAACAGGACGACCTAAAAGGTTTTGCTCTGTTTCGACACGCTTAAACACCTTTTTTTATCGGAATTTTTGGGCTTTTGAAGGTCGCCTGGGAATGAACGGGATTAGTGGCAAAAAGTGCGATAAGTGCCGCTTGCTTTATTTTTTGACATGCTTATATAATTATCTTGCAGTTATTTCTTAATATTTGTAAGTTCGCTTAGGTAAATAGCGAGAATGGAGGAAAAAAATGGAGCAGCTTAAAGTTATGACCGCACAGGATAATGAGAGGATGTTTCGTATCTTAAGTGATTTAATTTCGAATGACAAGGAATTTCAGATAATGATTACGGTACCAGCAGGAAAAAGTATGATAAAGAATGCAGATGAAATAGTAGTAAAGCCTGTTAAGGAACATGATTTGGAGAAGGATGTAACGGATATGATACATGAAATCGGTGTTCCTGCACATATTAAAGGGTATCAGTATTTGAGAGAAGCGATTATGATGTCAGTAGAGGACGGAGAAATGTTGAATTCTATCACAAAAATATTGTATCCGTCGATTGCAAAGCGTTATCAGACAACGCCGAGTCGTGTGGAGAGAGCGATTCGACATGCCATTGAAGTGGCTTGGAGCAGAGGAAAAATGGAAACCTTAGATTCCTTATTTGGCTATACCATCAGCCTTGGAAAGGGAAAACCAACCAATAGTGAGTTTATTGCGTTGATTACAGATAAAATTAGATTAAGTTACAGACAACATTCCTAAAAAGCCCTTCTTTACATTGCATATGTTCATGATGTATAATCAGATAAAACACTTTAATGTTTTTTGGACAGCGCGTAAGAGTAAGGGGAGGCGTTAGTCCATAATTATGCAGAAGAAGGGATTCGGTGTAATATATGAAGAAGATTTTGTTTGTGGCGTCAGAGGGTGTACCATTTATTAAAACAGGTGGTCTTGCAGATGTAGTAGGCTCATTGCCGAAGGAATTCGATAAGAGATATTTTGATACGAGAGTAATTTTGCCTAAGTATATGTGTATGACAGAGGCGATTAAGAGTCTTATGACCTATAGAACACACTTCTATATGGACTTCATGGGACAGCAGGAGTATGTAGGCGTACTTGAGGCTAAGAGTGATGACATTACCTATTACTTCATTGATAATGAGAAGTTTTTCAATGGACCAAAGCCATATGGAGATAACCATGTAGAGGAGATTTCCAAGTTTGTATTCTTCTCTAAGGCAGCATTGTCTATTCTGCCTGTAATTGATTTCAGACCAGATGTGATTCATTGTCATGACTGGCAGACAGGTATGATTCCTGTATATCTGAAGGAGAGATTTGCAGGCGGTGAGTTTTATCGTGGTATTAAGTCAGTTATGACGATACATAACCTGAAGTTCCAGGGTGTATATGATATTAAGACGATTCAGAATATTACAGGTCTTGATAAGTCTTACTTTGCACCTGATAAGCTGGAGTACTTTAAGGATGCGAATATCTTAAAGGGCGGCCTGGTATACGCAGATGCGATTACTACCGTAAGTGCTACCTATGCAGAGGAGATTAAGACAGCATTCTACGGTGAGAAGCTGGATGGCTTACTGAATGCCAGAAGCAACGACCTTCGCGGTATTGTAAATGGTATTGATTATGATGATTATAATCCTGAGACAGATGAATATATTGTTCGTAATTATAATGCTGGGAACTTCCGTAAGGAAAAGGTTAAGAATAAGAGAGCGCTTCAGAAACAGCTTGGCTTAGAAGAGAATGATAAGAAGATGATGATTGGTATCGTATCCCGTCTGACAGACCAGAAGGGTATGGATCTTGTGGCATATGTCATGGATGAGCTTTGCCAGGACGATATCCAGTTAGTAGTACTGGGAACGGGTGAGGCACAGTATGAGAATATGCTTCGTCATTTTGACTGGAAGTATCAGGGTAAGGTGTCAGCGAACATTTATTATTCAGAGGAGCTGTCACACCGCATTTATGCATCCTGTGATGCGTTTCTGATGCCGTCGTTATTTGAGCCATGCGGCTTGAGCCAGTTAATGGCGCTTCGCTATGGAACAGTTCCGATTGTTCGTGAAACAGGCGGCTTGAAGGATACTGTAGAGGCATATAATGAGTACGAAAGCAAGGGTACAGGCTTTAGCTTCTGCAATTATAATGCACACGAGATGCTTGGTACGATTCGCTATGCGGAGCAGATTTATTATGATAAGAAACGTGAGTGGAATAAGATTATTGATAGAGCAATGGCAACAGACTACTCATGGAAGACATCTGCATTGAAGTATCAGGAAATGTATGATTGGTTAATCGGCTAGAAATAAGAATGAAAGCCACTCCGTTTGGAGTGGCTTTTTGGAGGATTTGAAATGGCTTTTGATGGAATTACGATTGCTGCAATCGTAAAGGAACTGGATGAGAAGATAGTGGGCGGCAGGATTCACAAGATTGCACAGCCTGAAAAGGATGAGCTGCTGCTTACAATTAAGAATAATAGCACACAGGTAAGGATGCTGATGTCAGCAGATGCATCACTGCCTCTTTTGTATCTGACGGAGGCGAATAAGCAAAGTCCTTTAACAGCGCCAAATTTTTGTATGCTGCTTCGTAAGCACCTGCAGAATGCAAGAATTATATCGGTAACGCAGCCAGGGCTTGAGCGTATTGTGAAGCTGGAACTGGAGCATTTGAATGAGCTTGGAGATGTTTGTACGAAGTACCTCGTAATAGAACTTATGGGTAAGCATAGTAATATTATTTTCTACGATGATAAGAACATGATTATCGACAGTATTAAGCATGTTTCGGGTATGGTAAGCTCTGTCAGAGAAGTATTACCTGGAAGAGAATATTTTGTTCCAAAGACACAGGATAAGCTGGAGCCTCTCGGATTGGATGCAGGACAGGTGCAGGCACAGCTACAGAGTATGGTAGAGACGAATAGAGCATTACAGAGCTTTAAGTCTTTATACGTGGGCTTTACAGGTATCTCGCCTTGTATTGCGCAGGAGGTTTGCTATAGAGCCAGGGTTGATGCAGATAAGCCGATAGGAGAGCTTGATAGTCAGGAGCTTACAAGGATTTCAGAGAGCTTTGCAGGGCTTATGGATAGTGTGGAGCAGGGAGCGTTTGCAGCGAATATCGTGTATGAGAATCAAAAGCCTGTGGAGTATGCGGCAGTTACTTTGAACTCTTATGCAGAGGATAGCAGAGCAGCCTATGAGAGCATTTCTGAGCTGTTAGAGCAGTATTATGCGCAGAAGAATGCCATAACCCGTATCAGACAGCGTTCCGTGGATTTAAGAAAGATTGTGCAGACTGCATTAGAGCGTAATGTGAAGAAGTATGATTTGCAGATAAAGCAGTTAGAGGATACTGATAAGAGAGAGAAGTATCGAATCTATGGTGAGCTTTTGAATACCTATGGCTATGGAGCAGAGCCAGGAGCAAAGTCTATCGAGGTATTGAATTATTATGATAATGAGATGATTACGATACCTTTGGATGAAACTATGACGGCAATAGAGAATGCAAAGAAGTATTTTGATAAGTATCAGAAGCTGAAGCGTACCTTTGAAGCATTAACCACACTGACACAGGAGACAAAAGAGGAGATAGAGCATTTGCAATCTATTAGTAATTCTCTTGATATTGCATTGAAGGAAGAGGATTTGGTGCAGATTAAGGAGGAAATGATAGAGAGCGGCTATATTCGTAGAAAGGGCGGAACGAAGAAGGTTAAGATTACCAGTAAGCCGTTCCACTATATCAGCAGCGATGGCTTCCACATTTATGTGGGTAAGAATAATTTTCAGAATGAGGAGCTTACCTTTAAGTTTGCAACAGGGAATGACTGGTGGTTCCATGCGAAGGGAATGCCTGGCTCCCATGTAATTGTTAAGACTGAGGGAGAGGAGCTTCCTGACAGAACCTTTGAGGAGGCTGGAAGACTGGCAGCCTATTATTCGCAGGGACGAGAGCAGGAGAAGGTGGAGATTGACTACACCCAGAAGAAGAATGTAAAGAAGCCAAACGGCTCTAAGCCAGGTTTTGTAGTGTATTATACAAATTACTCATTGGTAATTGATTCGGATATCAGTGCTTTGGAGCAGATTGGAGACTAAAATGTCTTCTTGCAGAAGCCATAAAAAAACACCGTTATGCACGGTGTTTTTTCTTTACAATATATTGTAATCCAATAAATAAAGCTACACTAATCAGACTGACTATAATACCAAGGGTAAAGCCTCCAGGGTAGAAGGAGATAGAAATCGTATGCTCGCCCTCTGTTAAAGGAATGCTGATAAAGGTCTTTTCAAATAATTCAATATCTTCAACCTTTTCTCCGTCAACCTTAACTGTCCAGCCTGTTTCATAAGGTACGGATAATACAAGAGAACCTGCCTCTGTAACTGTAATGTGACCATCTACGCTGGTTTCATCATAGCTGTCAACTGTCATTGTCTGCGCACTTAAGATATCAATAAAATCGCTAAGCACATCTTCATTCAGGTAATAAGCACTAAGGTTCAAGTCCTTGCCATTTTCTGAATCAAAGGTAAGCTCTGTTCCGATGGTGTGGTAACCAAGGTCAAGAATATACTCGCGGTCAATCTGCTTGTATTCTTTATCCTTGTCGCCGTAGTGCATATTGATGGTATCAATCTTAGTGTTAGAGGTATATGCATAATAATGTCCTGTGGCAGGAATTGTAATGGAAGCCTCGTCACCATTTTGTGTAACATCAATGGACATAAATGTCTGACCGCCCTTTGTAATCTGGGCAACTAACGCATTCTGGCGGCTGACAGGGTCCATCTTTGAGTTATCCTCTGTAGCTAATGCCTCCTCAAGAGGAGTAGTAAAGCTGCTGTCAATCATATAGCCAAATGGAAGGCTGTAATTATTCTTATAGAGATAAAGCTTTCCTTCCTGCTTTACAAGGTCAAATACTGTGTCCTCGCCACGGTCTAAGGTATAGAGCATATAGCGGTTTGCTAAAAGGGCAGCAGTAACAGGTGTTGCGCCATCGTAGCAGTAATATACCTTACTGCTCTTCATTCCGTAATTCTCATAGAAGTCTTTTGTCAAAGCATTAGAGGTAGATGAGAAATAGGAAGCTGCAGGGAAGCCAATCAGCATAGCATCGTTCTGGGTTCGTCTTGCAAACTTTTCAAAACGGAAGAAATCATCCTCCTCTTCCATAACGGATGAAGTCAGCTCCTGATAGGTATCATAGTTCGACAGATAAGTAGAACGTGATACTGTAGAGCAGCTTGTCAGGTAGGTATTATAGCCTGCCTCAACTACGACAAGGCATATTGCAACAATTCCAACGATACGAACATGCTTGTGTGAGGTACGATACAGATGCAACAGTACTGCATATACAATCAATAAAATCAATGTATAAAGGAAAGTGGTCTCACCAAAAGCATCATCAGTAATGAGCTTTTCCAGTAAAATTACAAAAGCAAACACGGCGATATAGGCAGTAGTTATTTCGCTTTGTACGTGGTCTCGAATATGGCGGTATGCTTCGTAGGACATCACCAGTACAAGGAATATGTACAGGAAGGACTGTCTGCAAGGAAGTGAATCAGGATAGTTAAATCCATGCCATATAAAGTTTAAAACGTTTGTAGAGAAGCTTATCAGCATGAAAGTAAGCAGAATAATTCTTGGAGCCTTTTCGCGGACAGGAATCTTCTTCTGCATAACATAAAGCGGTATCAGTAGGAATACAGCTACACCGCAATAAATATTTGGCCAATGGTCTAAGCCTGTTTCTATCTCTACATTAAAGCAATGTCTTGCCAGCATATCAAGTGTTGTAAAGTAGGTCTTTACTTCCTTGGGGAAAGTTGAACTGCCAAATTCTGTCGCACTAATTGCCACAATCTCAGGGAAGAGCAGGATAGCAGCCATTCCTCCTGCTAAGAGCGAATAAACTGCAAAACGTATTACCGCTTTCAAATGAAAGCTTTTAATCTTCTCCAGCCCTGGAAATGCGAGAGGCTTTGATGATAAATTCTTCTGTGGGTCCTTGGAAATCAGCAATACAAAGAAGTAAAGCACAAGGAAGATACACAGCATAATGGACAGATAGTAATTTGTCAAAATGGAGAAGGCAAGTGTAAGGCAATAAAGCTTACATTTTCCTTCATGAACTAATCGCTCTAATCCCAAAATAACGATTGGAGCAATCACAATAACGTCAAGCCACATAACATTCCAGTTGAAGGCTGCCATATAGCCTGATAATGCATAAAACATGGAGAAGCAAAGAATACTCCATGAATTGGTCTGGAAATGCTTGTGCATATAGTAGGTAAAGCTGACACCGCACAGACCAATCTTAATCACTACCAGATAAGTGATAAATTCCATTAAGTACTGCTCTGGGCACAGTACTGCAAGCCAGTTAAATGGTGTGGCAAGATAATAAACATAGAGTGCCAGAAAGTTTGAGCCAATACCTGTATTCCATGAGTAGAAAAGACTCTCGCCATTTTTCAGCTTATGGTAGAATTCCGAAAGAAACGGAAAATACTGGTGATACATATCAATATTTAAAAAGGAACGGTCACCAAATGGGAAAATCTCATTCTTTGCAAATATCAAAAGCATCACAGCTATCGGTATAAAAAAGGAAAGTAAATATAGTGTTCTGTTATGTTTCTTCATGTGTTCCTCTCATTCTGCCGTAGGACGGCTTATTCATCAAATAACTGATAATATTGGAAGCTATGGTAGGTATTAAGCTCTTCCATAACGTCTTTGACCTCGTGATTGTTACCCTCGGCATCGGTTGCACGAATAGAGGTTACAATCGGGAAAAGCTCCTGCTGCTCCTGCAGGAATTCGGCATAGTCATATAATGGAAGCTCTGCAAGCTCTAATACGTCCATACCCAAGTAGTTTACACTTGTTTCGACATTAGTCGCTTCTTCGATATCGTAATTTGCCCAGATAAAATAAGGCACCTTATAGCGAAGGTATTCCTCCTCCTGTGTCAGGGTAGAGGTGGATTTGCCATTCAGCTTATAAATCGGTGATACAACCGAATTGGTCGGCTGGTGGTCTCCAAAGAATATAATAATCGTTTCTTCATCCTCTTGTGAGAAGAAGTTTAATAAATCCTGAATGGCATTATCGGATAGCTTTATCAGGGATAAATAGTTGGATAATGCCTTAGAGGAAGTATCATTTAATGTAATTAGAGGAGAAAAATTATCAAAGCTCTCCGTGTAAGAGGAGTGGTTCTGCATGGTTACGTTGAACATAAACATAGGAGTACCTTCCTCTTTATTCTTATACAAATTAATAATGGCATCATAGCATGCAGAGTCACTGACATATTTACGAATTATATCGGGGTCTTTCATATGCTTCTTAAAATAGGAAGTATCAATGCCAAGCATTGGATAAACAGTGTTTCTGTTCCAGCCTGTGCTGTTATATGGATGTAAAGCATAGGTCTCATAGCCAAGACTCTTTAGGTGAGCTGGAATAGAATATAGCTCGTCCTTTACATACTGCTGATATGTTACGCTTCCCTGCGGAAGAAATGCCATGGTATTACCTGTCAGGAATTCAAACTCCGTATTGGCAGTGTTACCACCAAGCACGGATACATTCAGATAGCCTGATACTGTATTCTCAGCACCGCTCATAAGGGAACGGATGTAAGGCATATAATCTTCGTTTGTGCCAAAGTCACCAAGGATGGATAAGTCTGAAAATGCTTCATTCATGATAACAATAATATTAGGCTTAACTTCGTCTGTGTTGCTGCCAGTCTCGGTTTCGGAGGTGCCGTAAGAGGCAAGCTTTGTCTTGACTTCATCAGCATCATAGCCCTCTGGCTTATCAATGGACATGAATTCCAGTTCCATAAGGAAAGCCAGCGCCACGCCGTCACGCTTACTCATAACGGTTGGAGTAAAAAGCTTATCGTATAAGCCGTATTTACTAATGGTACTGTCCTTGTGCATCATATTGGTAAAGCTGCCAAGAAGAAGCAGTACGATGAGGAGTCCTACACCGCGAACATGCCATCTGTATTTGAAGCAATGTAAGGTCTTTTTAAAGGAAAAGTTCGGTATCCATGTGGCAGCAAAAACTGCGATAAAGCCAAGGAGTACGAACACCGTATTCTTTTCTATGGTATATTCAAAATTATCTGCAACACTGGCTGCTGTGCCGATGGAGAAAATATCCCATGGCATAATCGGTGCGGAGCGAAACTCAAGTACATAGTAGTTGGCAAGTCCTGCCAGCATGAAAAACAGTGTCTGTAGTCGAAGTGAGGCTCTCAGGCTTCCAAACAGGAAGAGAAAGAGCAGCATCAAAAGCTCAAAAAGCCAGATGTTCAGGAACTGAATCTTAAGCTTGGTATCCTCGAAAGGATTATGAATGTATAAATCTAACAGATAGTAATTTATAATAGGAATTAACAGCATGGGAATGACATTGCGTATAAAGCTTATGATAGTATGTCCGTGCTTTTCCCAAAATGCTTTCGGCTTCGAAAAAATGCTTTTCTTTATTGAATTATCTTTGCGTTGCTTTGCAACAACCTTATATTTGCTCATAATTAATTATAGTACACCCTTTCTGTCAAATACTGACCTTATTACAATAGCATTTTAGGGCTTTCTTTTCAATCTTTTCGAAGAAAATGAGAAGGGAATTGAGGGAATTTGTTGACGGGAAAAGAGTATTATTCTATAATACAATGGAGCATAAAATGCACTTGTATACAGTCAGGGGGATTGACATGATTAAGAGTATGACAGGCTTTGGAAGATGCGAAGTCGAGGAAGGTAATCGTAAATTTTCCGTTGAGATGAAGTCGGTAAATCACAGATATCTTGATGTGAACATTAAGATGCCGAAGAAGCTTAGCTTTTTTGAAAGCTCTATTAGAAATGAGTTAAAGAATTATATTCAAAGAGGAAAGGTCGATATGTTTATCACATATGAAGATTTTTCCGAGAATAATGTGTGCATTAAGTATAATAAAGAGCTTGCTGGAGAGTATTTGAAGTATTTGAAGGAGATGGCAGAGGAGTTTGATTTGGATAATGATATCCGTGTGTCTACTTTGTCAAGATATCCTGAGGTATTCTCTATGGAGGAGCAGACCGCAGATGAGGAAGAGATTTGGAAGCTTTTAGTGAAGGCGATTGACGGTGCAGCTGAGGGCTTTGTAGAGTCTCGTATCAAGGAAGGTAAGAACCTTGCAGAGGATTTGATTAGTAAGTTAGATGGTATGCTGGAGATTGTTTCCTTTATCGAGGAGCGTTCACCACAGATTATCGAGGAGTATCGCAAGAAGCTTGACGAGAGAGTTCGCGAGATGCTTGCCGATGCCAATGTGGACGAGACCAGACTTCTGACAGAGGTTACTATATTTGCAGACAAGGTATGTGTGGATGAGGAGTTAGTACGCCTTAGAAGCCATATTGAGACGATGAAGCAGTCATTGATTGATGGTGGCGGTATTGGACGTAAGCTTGATTTCATTGCACAGGAGATGAACAGAGAGGCAAACACCATTCTGTCTAAGGCAAATGATCTTACGATTTCTAATCGCGGTATCGAGTTAAAGACCGAGATTGAGAAGGTAAGAGAGCAGATTCAGAATATCGAGTAGAGCAGGGATACCAATGGACAAATTAATTCATATTGGATTTGGTAATATTGTAAATACTGCTAAGATTATTGCGATTGTCAGTCCTGACTCAGCACCCGTGAAGCGTATGGTGCAGAAGGCGAAGGAAGACGGAACAGTGATTGATGCGACGCAGGGCAGAAAGACGAAGTCCGTGCTTGTTATGGAGAATAGCCAGATTGTGTTGTCAGCACTTTTACCTGAGACAATTGCTGGTAGAGCACAGGCGGAGCTTGAGGATGCAGAAGATAAGCAGGATAGAGAATAATCTAATTTTTAGTTGAGTTTAATTTTATAGAAGGAAGGAAAAGAATATGTTACATCCATCTTACACAGAGTTAATGAAAGTAGTTAATAATGAGGTTGAGGCAGGCGATACACCTGTAGTTAACAGCCGTTATTCTATCGTTATGGCTACATCTAAGAGAGCAAGACAGTTAATCGACGGAGCAGAGGCTTATGTAGATCCATCTAAGCAGCCAAAGCCATTATCAGTAGCGATTGATGAGCTTAACAAGGGCAAGATTAAGATTATGTCAGAGAACTAATTAGTGGTGTTTATGAAGATTTTATTTATTTCATTGGGATGCGATAAGAACCTGGTTGATACAGAGATGATGCTGGGTATGCTGACCGAAAAGGGACATTTTATAACGGATGATGAGAGTGAAGCAGATGTGGCGGTTATCAACACATGCTGCTTTATTCATGATGCAAAGGAAGAAAGTATTCAGACCATTCTAGAGATGGCGGAGCTTAAAAAGAGTGGACAGCTTAAGGCTTTGTTGGTTGCAGGCTGTCTGGCACAGCGTTATCATGACGAGATTCAGTCGGAGATTCCTGAGGTAGATGCGATTATTGGTACAACAGCCATTGATGCCGTTGTTGAGGCATTGGACGAGGTACTTGCAGGTGCAGGACACAATCATGTAGAGGATATTAACCGTAAGCCTGTCTATGATAAGAAGCGTATTGTAACGACTGGCGGGCATTATGCATATCTTAAGATTGCAGAGGGCTGCGATAAGCATTGCTCTTATTGTATTATTCCAAAGGTGCGAGGTAATTTCAGAAGCGTTCCGATGGAGAGCCTTGTGGCTGAGGCGAAGACTTTGGTGGAGTTTGGTGCAAAGGAGCTTATTTTGGTAGCACAGGAGACTACACTTTATGGTATGGACTTATATGGTAAGAAGTGTTTGCCTGAGCTTTTGCATAAGCTTTGCGAGATTCCAGGTCTTTACTGGATTAGGATATTATACTGTTATCCTGAAGAGATTACAGATGAATTAATCGAGACGATTAAGACAGAGAAGAAGATTTGTCATTATCTGGATATTCCGATTCAGCATGGTACAGATAAGATATTAAAGCGTATGGGAAGACGTACCAATCAGCAGGAGATTCGCGATATTGTAGAGAAGCTCAGACGTGAGATTCCTGATATTTGTCTGAGAACTACTTTGATTACAGGTTTTCCTGGAGAGACACAGGAGGACCATGAGGAGCTGTATAACTTCGTGAATGAGATGGAGTTTGACAGATTAGGCGTATTTACTTATTCGCCTGAGGAGGATACTCCTGCGGCGACCTTTGCTGACCAGGTGGATGAAGAGGTGAAGCTTGACAGACAGGCAGAGCTTATGGAGTTACAGCAGGAGATTGCTTTCGAGCTGGCTGAGCGAAGAGCAGGAAGTGTAGTATTAGCTATGATTGAAGGCAAGGTGCCTGATGAGAATGCGTATGTAGCCAGAACCTATATGGATGCGCCGAATGTAGATGGCTTTGTTTTTGTACAGACTAGCAGAGAACTGATGACTGGAGACTTTGTACAGGTTAAGATAACAGGCTCCTATGAATATGATTTGATTGGAGAGATATACGATGAATTTGCCGAATAAATTAACAGTATTAAGAGTAATTTTGGTTGTTCCTTTTGTTTGCTGTCTTTTAGCAGGCTGGGGAGGAGCATACAGTGACTGGATTGCGCTTGCTATCTTTATTGTAGCAAGTCTTACAGATTTGTTAGATGGTAAGATTGCCAGAAAGTACAATCTGATTACAAACTTTGGAAAGTTTATGGACCCATTGGCGGATAAGCTTTTGGTTTGTTCAGCCCTGATTTGTCTGATTGAAATGGGTAGAATTCCTGCGTGGGTAGTTGTAATCATTATCGCCAGAGAGTTTATTATCAGCGGTTTCAGATTAGTAGCTTCTGATAACGGTGTGGTAATCGCAGCAAGCTACTGGGGCAAGTATAAGACAGTATTCCAGATGATTATGGTATGTCTGATGATTGCTAACATCCCTGCAATTGCAATTGTTACAGATATCGTTATGTGGATTGCTGTTGCATTGACTGTGATTTCATTAGTGGATTATGTTGTGAAGAATAAGCAGGTCATTTTTGACGGAGAGATATAAGATAAGTCGTGAGACTATGAAGAGAGCAGAACAGGTTCAAGCCTGTTCTGTTTTTTTGGTGATTTCTGAAAATAGATAATGGAAATGAAATAAAAGCAGTTTTGTTTGTCTGAAAATAACTATATATACAAAATAAACATATGAAAACTCTTACATCGAACACAAAGTTGTGCAGGATGCACATAAAACTTAGGGAGTTATGTCAATATTAAACTGATTTAGGATATGCTAAATTGAAAATGTACCTTTACACATTTTATACATGTTCAGAGCGGTATGGCGCTGAACACCCCATTTTATTAATAATATAAGAGTTAGGAGGAAAGAAAATGGAGTTTAGCATTCGTAAAAATCATGCACGTCTCCGTCTTGCTGCGCTTTTTATGGTAGCGGTTATGTTTATTACAACATGCCAGGTTAATGCAGCAAGCTTTTCAACATCATGGAATTTTAAGAATTCCAATTTCAAGAGTCTTGGAACAATCAGTTCTACTAAGACGGTAGATGGATTGACATTGCTCGCAACAAGTTCTAAGACTATGTCGGTTAATTCAAGCAGCGTTACTGTAAATGGAACATCTTATACTCATTGTCTTGCATTGGGTGGCTCAGGTAATACATCCTACAGAGCAGTTAAGGTTCCAGTATATGGTAAGGATAATATTAAGGTAGTTCTTAAGAGCTCAGGAAGCAGCAGCAGAACTTTAGTTGTAGCTGATGCAAACGGTAATAAGCTTGGTACGATTACAGCAGGGACATCTGCTTCGCAGGGTACATACTACTACTCAGGAAATGCAGGATATGTTTATCTTTATTCTGCAGGCAGTGGAATTAATATCTGGAAAATTCAGGTAGATTCAGTAACTTCCGATTCAAGCAGCAGCTCATCAAGCAGTAGTTCCTCAAGCAGTAGTTCTTCAAGCTCATCAAGCAGCTCATCATCTTCAAGTACTACAGTATCTAACTATGCTACTGTAAGTGATGGCTGGTACTACTTAAAGAACGTACATAGCCAGAAGTACCTTCAGGTAGCAAATAACTCAGGCTATGATGGAGCAAACGTTGAGCAGGGAACAGGTACAGGCGTTAGCGGACAGAAGTGGTATGTAACCAATCAGGGAAGCGGCTATGTAACTATGAAGAATGGTACAGGCTATATGCTTGATATCTACTATGGTCAGAATAACGATGGTACAAATGTTCAGGTATGGTCTGCAAATGGACTTGACCCACAGATGTTTAAATTCGTTAAGACTTCTGAAGGCTACTATGGAGTATTAGCTAAGTCAAGTGGAGATACAAAGTGTCTTGATGTATATGGCTGGAGCACAAGTGATGGTGGTAATGTATGTCAGTGGACATACTGGGGAGGAAACTGCCAGTTATGGATTCTTGAGTCATGTGGTTCAGGTTCAAGCTCTTCAGGTTCATCAAGCTCAGGCTCAAGCTCTTCAGGCAGCTCATCAAGCAGTTCATCAAGCTCAGGAAAGACTATTGAAGTAAAGAATGGTGGAACATCTTTAGAATCCGCTATTAAGAGTGCTTCAAGTGGAACAACAATTGTTATTAATGGAACTGTTAAGTCAGGTAAAATTACTCTTCCAGCAGGTGTTAATATCTCAGGTAAGAACAACGCAACAATTGATTTCTCTTCTACATCAGGAAGCTCAGGAAAGGGTATCACGATTTCAGGAAACGGAAGTACGATTGAGAACGTTGTAATTAAGAATGCAGCAGATAATGGTATCTTTGTAAGCGGTTCATATAACACATTTAAGAATGTAGAGACTTGCTACAATAAGGATACAGGTATTCAGGTAAGTAATGGTGGTGCATATAATAAATTCTATGACTGCTATTCACATCATAACTGTGATGATGGAGCAGAGAATGCAGACGGATATGCAGTAAAGCTTCATTCAGGTGAAGGTAACTATTTCGAGGATTGTACAGCAAGCTACAATGTTGATGATGGTTGGGATTTATATGCAGCACATGGTGCAGTAGAGTTTGTTAACTGTACAGCTAATTACAATGGATACTGCAACGGTCTCTATGGTGATGGTAATGGCTTCAAGCTTGGCGGTGTTGATAATAAGACAGAAGGTGTTGCAGCACATTTAGACCCATTGAATCATAAGTTAACAAACTGTACAGCTATCGGTAACTACAAGACAGGATTTGATCGTAATAATCAGAGTGGTGTAGTAACTATGGTTGGCTGCTATGCAGAGTCAAATAAGAAGTACAATTATAACTGGCCTTTAACAGGTACCCCATCTGCTTTAGGATATACAGTTACATTTGGTAAGGCAATTATGAAGAATTGTACATCAGTTAATGGTTCTAATAACATCAAGGGAGCTACATTAACAAATTGTACTGGATTCTAGAATCCATCTTAGAGATAAGAAAAGTGAAAGGTACAAGACGCAGCAGCTTTTATGGTTGCTGCGTTTTTTGTTAAATTAAGATATAGTACTTATGCAACATACTCTTGTAGCATAATGCCGAATTGATTACGATTGACTTTAGCGCTTTAAAGCCATATAATTATGAAAGAGTAGAATACATAAAGTATTTACATTATGGAGGAAAACTATATGAAAAAGAGATTATTGACAACATTATTAACATTAGCGATGGTTGGTAGTTTAACAGCATGTGGAGGCGCAGCATCAGACGGATACAATGTAGGTATCTGCCAGTTAGTACAGCATGAAGCATTGGATGCAGCAACACAGGGCTTCAAGGATGCTTTGACAGAGGAGTTAGGAGATAAGGTTACATTTGATGAGCAGAACGCACAGGGTGATTCTAATACATGTTCTACTATTATTAACAGCTTTGTTTCTAACGATGTAGATTTGATTCTTGCAAATGCAACACCTGCACTTCAGGCAGCAGCAGCAGGAACAAATGAGATTCCGATTCTTGGTACATCAGTAACAGAGTATGGTGTAGCTCTTGAGATTGAAGGCTTTACAGGTACAGTTGGCGGTAACATTTCAGGTACATCTGACCTTGCACCACTTGATGGACAGGCAGATATGTTACAGGAGCTTTTCCCAGATGCTAAGACAGTTGGTTTATTATACTGCTCAGCAGAGGCTAACTCACAGTATCAGGTAGATACTATTAAGACATACCTTGAGGAGAAGGGCTATGCATGTGAGTATTATGCGTTCTCTGATTCTAACGATTTATCTTCTGTAGTAACTACAGCAGCAGGTGCAGTAGATGTTATTTATGTTCCTACAGATAATACAGTAGCTTCTAATACAGAGATTATTAACAATATCTGTCTTCCAGCAGGTGTTCCTGTAGTAGCAGGTGAGGAAGGTATCTGTGCAGGATGTGGTGTTGCAACACTTTCTATCAGCTATTATGACTTAGGTGTAGCTACAGGTAAGATGGCAGCTAAGATTCTTGCAGAGGGTGGAGATATCTCTACAATGCCTATCGAGTATGCACCTAACTTTACAAAGAAGTATAATGCAGCAAATTGCGAAGCATTAGGTATTACAATTCCTGATGGATACACAGCAATTGCTCAGTAATCGGGGGTAATAATGAATATTTTAAGCTTGTTTAATGCGATGCCAGGTGCCGTGGCTCAGGGCTTAATCTGGGGTATCATGGCAATTGGTGTTTACATTACATACCGTATATTGGATTTTGCTGACTTAACAGTGGATGGTTCTTTGTGTACGGGTGGTGCGGTGTGCATCATGATGATGCTTTCTGGCCACAATGTATATGTTTCTATGTTGGTAGCAACCTTGGCTGGTATGTTAACAGGATTGGTAACAGGTATTTTCCATACCTTTATGGGAATTCCACCGATTCTTTCAGGTATTCTGACACAGCTTTCTCTTTATTCGATTAATCTTAAGATTATGGGTAAGGCGAATCAGGCGATTAACGTAGATAAATACGATTTGTTAATTTCATTACGTTATATTAAGAATACAAATATTTTTGAGAATACGATTTTTATCGTAGCAATTATTATTGTTCTTTTGGTTTTATTGTTGTATTGGTTCTTTGGTACATAGATTGGTTGTGCGCTTCGTGCAACTGGTTGTAACGGTAATATGGCGAGAGCGCAGGGTATCAATACTAATTTTGCTAAGGTGCTTGCACTTATGATTTCTAACGGTTTGGTTGGTATGTCAGGTGCGTTGCTTGCACAGTATCAGGGCTTTGCTGATATTAATATGGGACGTGGAGCTATTGTTATCGGTCTTGCGGCAGTTATCGTAGGAGAGGCAGTATTTAGCCGTATCTTCCATAACTTCGGATTTAAGCTGATTGGTGTAGCATGTGGTTCTATTATTTATTATGTAGTACTTCAGGTGGTTATTTGGATGGGTATTGATACAGACTTATTGAAGCTGTTATCAGCACTTGTCGTAGCTATCTTCTTAGCATTACCATACTGGAAGAATCGCTATGCGAAGCAGATTACTGCCTTTAAGAAAAAGGTAGCAGGATTCTTTAGAAGAATCTTCAAGTCCAAGAAGGGAGGTTCTGCAAATGCTTGAGATTAGAAATATCACAAAGGTTTTTAATGCAGGAACCGTTAATGAGAAGATTGCTTTAAATGATTTTTCATTAACCCTTGAGGATGGAGACTTTGTTACTGTTATCGGTGGTAATGGTGCAGGTAAGTCTACTATGCTGAATGCCATTGCGGGTGTATGGCCTGTAGATGAAGGACAGATTTTGATTGATGGAGTAGATGTGACAGGTCTTCCTGAGCATAAGCGTGCAAAGTTCTTAGGTCGTGTATTCCAGGACCCGATGACAGGTACAGCAGCTACTATGGGAATTGAGGAGAATCTTGCGTTGGCAAAGCGCCGTGGACGCAGACGTTTCCTTGGCTCTGGTATCACACAGAAGGAAAGAGAAGAGTATAAGGAGCTTTTGAAGATTCTTGGACTTGGACTTGAGGAAAGACTTACCTCTAAGGTTGGTTTGCTCTCAGGCGGACAGCGTCAGGCTTTGACACTTCTTATGGCAACTTTACAGAAGCCAAAGCTTCTCTTATTAGATGAGCATACAGCGGCTCTTGACCCTAAGACAGCAGCGAAGGTTCTTGAGACTACAGATTACATTGTGAATCAGAATAAGCTGACGACTCTGATGATTACACATAATATGAAGGATGCCATTAATCATGGTAATCGTTTGATTATGCTGATGGATGGAAAGGTTATTCTTGATATTAAGGGAGAAGAGAAGAAGAAGCTTACGGTAGAAGATTTGCTTCATAAGTTTGAGGCAGTCAGTGGCGAAGCATTTGCCAGTGATAAAGCGATATTAGGCTAACAATGTGCCGCTTGGCGGCACATGAAAAAAGCAGCTCGGAAAGTGAGCTGCTTTTTATATACGATAAAAGTAATTTATTATGACAATAACTTAAATCTGCTGGTTTCTTCTTTAAGTCCTTCTGCCTGAGCGGAAAGCTCCTGGCTTGTAGCCGAGGTTTCCTGAGCGGCAGCAGAGTTGTTTTCAACTACCTTGGAAATCTGTTCGATACCCATTTCAATTTGCTTGAACATATTTGCCTGATTCTGTGAAGCTTCACTTGCCATCTTAGTTGATTCAGCGAATTCCTTCATGCTGGCGATAATGCCATGAATAGCAGCAACTGTCTTTTCTGTAATCTGAGTACCATTATTGATTTCTTCCATACTCTTTACAATCAATGCTCTTGTATTGACTGCGGAACGGGCGCTGTCAGCAGCTAACTGACCAATCTGGTCTGCAACAACTGCAAAGCCTTTTCCTGCTTCACCTGCTCTGGCAGCCTCGATAGAAGCATTTAATGCTAACAGGTTTGTTTGAGAAGCAATCTTTTCAATAGAACCGATAATCTTTTCAATCTCGATAGAGGTTTGATTAATCTTATCCATTGCATCTGTTAAGCTGTTCAGGTCGTCCTGACTCTTACTTGCTTCCTGCTCAGCCTGAGCGATGTTCTGATATGCAGCGACAGCACCTTCAGCATTCTGAACAGAGATATTCGTAACATCCTCAACAGTAGCAGTTAACTCTTCAACGGCACTTGCCTGGTCGGTTGCACCTTCAGCTAATGCCTGGGCGCTTTCAGCAAGCTGGTCGGAGCCAACAGATACCTGGTCTGCCATTTGATTAATGCGTGTCAGAGTATCATTCAGATTATCACGGATAACTCTCATATAATCAAGAATCTGAGCATAGTCGCCAACATATTTTTCAGGACAACCTGATTTAACCTGGAAATTACCATTACCTAATTCCTGCAAAGTGTAGCCGATATCTTCGATAATCGCCTTGGTATTATCACAAAGCTGTTTCATGGAATCGCTAAGGATACCAAGCTCATCTTCGCTTTCATAGGTAAGCTCGACATTAAGACTTCCAGCAGCCATATCTTTAGCAGCACTTTCGATTTCTTCAATAGGCTGTGTTAATGCCTTTGTAAGAGAAGATGCTGTTTTAAGTGTCAAACTAATAGTAGCTGTGATAATTGCAATTGCAATGATAAAAATAGCGATTTCTGCCGCCAAAGCAGTACGGTATGTACTTTCAGCACTATCATCAGCGTTCTGTACCAAAAGAGTAAGGTTCTCTTCGATTGCAACCATGGCAGGTGTATATTCTTCAAGGAACTGAGTCGTAGCTCCACTCTTAGAACCTGTGAGTGCGGTATGTTCGACTTCAAGACGAATCACTTCTGCAGCCTCCAGCATACTGATTGTTTCATCAATTAAGGTAGTGTCGCCTTTGTACATATCACGGATGATCACCAGCTCGTCAGCAAGCTCCAGCATAAGCTCATTCGAGCGTGTCTGGTATTGGCTGATAGTATTTATCTTATTGGTAACCATAGCAATACTTACGCATTTAATACCTTCCTGCACGCAACGCTGGGCATCCAAGGTACGGCTTGACAGAGAGTAGCTGTAGTTATAAAACTGTATCAGCTGCAAACCAACATAGATTAATCCACCAAGGAAGAAGACCGCAGTGACACCAAATAGTGATAATGTTTTTCCGAAGCTTTTCAAGAGCTTTTGTTTAATCGGCATGTTCTTTAATGCCTGTCCTTTGCCAGAGTTTTTCTTTGAAGGACTTTTTTTGAATGATAATTTTTTCATGGTAATTCCTCCATTACAACATTAAAAATAATAGACGGAAAAATATCGTCTAATGCTATATTGATTCAAATGTCTTTACAATATGAAATAATCTAATAATATTTTAATACAAACAATAAAAGTATTCAATTAAAAAGTGTTTAAATAAGAAATTAAATAACAATATAATGCATTTGTGTGCAATTAATAGAAAGCGATTGATGTTTTGCACAAAAAGTGATAATATTAATAGGTAAGAATCTACAAATGGAATAAAAAGTTATTGAAAAGCCCATGAGGTAAGAACATATTGAGAGGAAGGTAGATGGAAATTATGAAAGAGAAACAGACTAAGGCAAAGGCTGTGGTAGGGCAGGAAGCCCAATTGAATCGGATTGTCAGGAAGATTAATGTTATCATCGTGATTGGTGTAGTTATGTTATTTGCAACATTCATTTCCACAATGCTGTCATCAAGAGCTGCTACAGCACAGTTAGAAGTAACTATGGCACTGAACCAGTACAGACTTGGCTCTAAGGCATTGACAGCAGCAGTACAGTCCTATGCTGTAGATGGTAATACGCATTATTATGAAGAATACATGAATGAATTGAATGTTGAGATGAATCGTGATAAGGCATTAGAGGTGCTTCATGAGCATGATATTACAGACGAAGAGTGGGCGGTGCTGAATGAAATCGCAAGTATGTCTGAGGGATTGGTTCCATTAGAGGAAAGTGCCATGGCAAGTGTGCAGGCAGGTGATTTCGAAGCTGCGAAGAATTATGTTTTCGGACAGGAATACGAGGAAACAGTAGAGAAGATTAATGAGGTTACAGATACAGCGATTAGTCATATTCAGGAAAGGCTTGCAAGTGAACAGAAGACCTTGGCATTTGTACAGGGAATAGCAATGCTTGTCTTTGCAGTAATTGTAGCAGTTATTGTGTGGCAGATATTAGTAATTATCAAGTTTTCCAAGAAAGAACTGATATCTCCTATTAAAAAGGTGTCAGAGCAGATGGTTTATCTTTCGAGAGGTGAATTTAACGAGCATTTTGATATGTTTGAGGATGCGTCCGAGGTTGGTACTATGGTAAGTGCGATTAATACCATGAGAAATAATACACTTGCTATTATTCAGGAAGTATCTAATACCTTAGAGCAGATGGGCAATGGTGATTACAGAATCTCATTACATGAGGCATATGTAGGAGAATATTCAGAGATTAGAGAGTCTTTCATCAAGATTGGCGAGAAGATGAGAGAGACTATTAGTACGATCAAGACTGTTACAGAGCAGATTGAAGCAGGTTCAAGTCAGCTGGCATGTGCAGCACAGGATTTGGCTGAGGGCTGTACTGCACAGGCAACACAGGTGTCTACAGTAGTAGAGAATGTTCAGGAAATGTCAGATGCAACAGAGAGTACAGCAAGAGAAGCCATCGCGAGCGTTGAGCTTTCTACTAAGGCTGGAGAAACGCTTATGATGGGTAATACAAAGATGGATGAGCTGGTAGTGGCAATTGGTGAAATCAGCAAGTGTTCTGAACAGATTAGTACAATTATCAGTGCGATTGAAGATATTGCGGAGCAGACAAACCTTCTTTCATTAAATGCTTCTATAGAGGCAGCAAGAGCAGGTGAAGCAGGAAAGGGCTTTGCGGTAGTAGCAGACCAGATTAGAAAGCTGGCAGAGGAATCCTCTAATGCAGCTAAGGAAACAACAACGTTAATCGAAGCAACCGTAAGTGCTGTAGATAAGGGAATTTCAATTGCTGGAGAAACAGCAGAGGATATGAAAATGGTTATGGCAGGTGCTAAGGAAGCAACCGATAAGATGAATGCGATTTCAGGACTCTTGGAGGATGAAGTGGCTCGTATTCAGGAAATCAACTCCACAATGGTATCTATCTCAGAGGTTGTTAATAATAACTCTGCATCATCCGAGGAGACTGCGGCAGTCAGTGAGGAGCAGATGGCGCAGGTTGAGACGATGGTTAAGATGATGGAACAGTTTATTGTGTAATTCATAGGGGGAAGCGAAATGAAAAAGCATATTGTAGTAAAGGTTATGTCCATGTTCGCATTGTTATTAGCAATTTATTTTGTAGGTTCTATCATGAATACAATGAACGCAGCTAATGTAGAAGAAAATGTAGTGGATTTGGAAGATTTATTTGTACAGATTCGCGCAGGTGAGACGGATTTGGTTACCTGTATTGAAACTGTAAAGATGTACTGTAATATGATTGCAACATCGAATTCGGCGGATTCAGTTGCCAGAATGGCTGGAAATATGCCAGGCGATATCGAGTTACTCAATCAGGAGATTGCAGAACTGAGAGCTTTGTGTGAGCAGGTAGATGACCCTGCGGTACTGGAAACCTTTAATGGTTATGCGGATAAGGTTGGAGCCTTAGTTAGCATCGGAGAGACTGTTACCGCATGCTATAATGACGGAGACCAGGCAGGTGCAGTAGAGGCACAGGGAGGAATGTTTGGTGCAACCAATGCGATGGATGAAGCCTATGCAATTTTTGAGGAAGCATTGTTAGTGGCACAGGATGACTGTTCTGCATCAATCGAAAAAGCAATTACTAATATGAATGTAATTATTGGAGCAATGGCAATTATGTTTATTGCAGGTGTTGCAGCGGCTGGCGTATATATCTATAAGTCAATTGTAAAGCCAATCAAGAAGAGTAATGAAATATTACTTGATATGGTTGAAAATATTGATAAGGGTGAGGGCGATTTGACAATCCGTCTTCAGACTAAGCAGCAGGATGAAATCGGTCAGATGATTGGCAGTATCAATCATTTCTTAGATACCTTACAGGGAGTAATGCTCTCAATTCGCGGCGGTGCAACACAGATGTATGAGTCCGCAGAGGAAATTAATGATAAGGTAATTCTTTGTAAGGATGAAACGGATAGTGTATCAGCTACGATGGAAGAGCTTTCTGCGAGTATGCAGGAGGTAAGTGCTACGATGCAGTCTATCGAGGAAGGCTCAGGAAGAGTACTTGGTTCGGCAAGAGATATGGGCAACGAGGTTGGAGCAACTGTTGAGCTGGTAGATGGACTGGCAAAGCGTGCAGATGAAGTAAACCAGAATAGCGTACATAGTCAGGAAGTAACTAAGAATATGGTAGCAGATATTCACAACCGTATGGATGTTGCAATAGAAGAAAGTAAGTCAGTTGAAAGAATTAATCAGCTGACAACAGATATCTTAAATATTTCCAGCCAGACAAATCTTCTTGCCCTGAATGCTTCTATTGAGGCAGCAAGAGCAGGCGAAGCAGGAAAAGGCTTTGCAGTTGTTGCTGAAGAAATCAGACAGCTTGCAGACAGCAGCCGCGATACTGCGAATAGTATTCAGGAAATCAGCGGTATGGTTACAAGTGCAGTGCAGGATTTGGTTACTAATGCAAACGAAATTATGCAGTATGTGACAGATAATGTTTTAAAGGATTACGAAGATTTCGTAGAGTCAGCTGAAGGCTATAAGTCAGATGCAAGCAGACTGAAGGAAGTGTTTGCAGTGTTTGAGGAAAAAGCAGCTGATTTGGAAGAGGTTGCACAGACCATGAGCGTTGGTATCAGCGAGATTAATAATGCAGTTTTAGAGAGTACAAAATCTGTAGTTCAGGCAACGGAGAGTACAGCAGATATTCACGGCAATATGGAGGTAATTGCTTCTACAGTAGAAGATAATCATAATGTTGCAAATGACTTGAATAAGGAAGTTAGCCGATTTAAAAAATTAGAAGCATAAGCTTAATACACCCTTGTTTTGGAAGAACATTCCAAGGACAAGGGTGTTTTTGTTGGAATTTTTCCAGTGTAAGAGTTTGCTAAAGTACATTCTTTATTAGAACAGCATAAATATACAGAAAATGAAAGCAATTGAACGCATAAAGATGATAATATTAGTGGTATATTTAAAAAAAATATGTTACGATATAAAAAATGGGCCTGATACATATGAGGAGGCAGATAATGAAAAAAGTAGCATTGGTTATGAATAGCTGGAAAAGATTTTTCACAGATGCATGGCACGCGGGAATTGCGAGCAGAATCCGTGAACAGGATGAGGATATTAGTCTCTATATCTTTAATTGCTTTGCCAGCTGGAGTCTGGACGAGAAATACAGTCATGGGGAATATAATATCTTTGAGCTTCCAGATTTTTCGGAGTTTGATGGAATTCTGGTTTATATTAATAATATAGATGACCCTAAGATTACAGAGAGATTAATGGAACGACTCCGTGCCAGTGGAAAGCCGATTATATCTCTTGCACATGAGGTGGATGGCTGCTATTACGCAGGAATCAATAACTATGCTGCAATTACGGATATTATAGAGCATTTGCATCTCAAGCATGGCAGTGAGAGATTCTGGTTTGTCATGGGACCTGAAGATAATTATGAAAATTCCGTACGAGTGCAAGCACTAAAGGATTACATGGATAAGAATCAGATTGCATATAAGGATGATGATTTTTATTATGAGAATTATGAGTGCCAGTGTGGTCTGAATGGCTTTAAGGCTCTTTTGCAGGAAAAGGGAGAGATTCCTGATGCTGTGATTTGTGCTAATGATAACATTGCAGTAGGTGTTTGTGAAGCGGCTGTGGCGGCAGGGTATCAGGTACCGAAGGATTTTCTTGTGACAGGCTTTGATAACTTTGATAAAGCAAGCTTTTATTCACCTAAGATTACTACAGTAGGACATATCCGTGAGGAAGTGGGTGTTCTTGCTGTAGAAATGCTGTTAAAGATATGGAATGGTGAGAAGATAGACAGATTCAACTATACCAGGACATATCCTGTGTATTGGGATAGCTGTGGCTGTAAGTCAAGCAAGCCTGTGGACAGAAGAGCGCATGATTCATGGCAGATTATGTATGAGATTAAGACAAATGCTTTTGAAGGTGAACTGCTTGCTTTGGAGCATGATATGTTATTGCTGAATTCTGTTTCTGAATTACCTGAATGTATTAAAGGATGGCTTCCAAAGGCACAGTGTGATGGTATTTATCTTGCTTTGGATGGTAATTTGAATGCTTATAGAAAAATAACTGACTTGAGAGAGTATAATCTGTTCTCCAATGAGGAGTTAAGGACAGACGGATATCCTGAGGAGATTAATCTTAGCTTTGTGTATGAGGATGGCGAGGTAAAGAGCGAGGCGCGCGGTAAAATTAACGGGCTGTTTCCAACCTTTGAAGCTACAAAGCCTGGAACAGTATATTTATTCCAGCCAATTCACTTTAGTGAGCGTGAGGTAGGATATCTGGTGCTTAGAAATGCAGAGTATCTCATGTCAACACAGTATTTATTTACCGTGGTAAATACCTTCTCTAATGCAATTGAGAATCTGCATAAGAAGGAAAAACTGGCATATTTTAATACACTTTTGTCAAAACTGTATATGACAGATGCGATGACAGGGCTGTATAATCGTCAGGGCTATGAGAAGCTGGCGAGAAAGCTCTTTGAAGAGAAGAGAGCCAAAGGCGAGAATGTGATAATTTTCTTCCTTGATATGGACAGACTCAAATATATTAATGACAGATATGGTCATGAGTATGGTGATATGGCAATTAAGAAAACAGCAAGCGTAATCAAGGAATGCTGTGGCGAGAATGCGATTCCGATTCGACACGGTGGCGATGAGTTTGTAGTTGTTATGAATAATATGGAAAAGCATAAGATTACTTCTTTGGTGGACCATATACAGTCACAATTAAAGGCAGAGGCAAGACAGGAGAAATATCCGTTCAGCTTGTCAGTCAGCATTGGTTATACCGTTACGGATGATGACCCTGATAGAGATTTTGATGATTATGTTCGTGAAGCGGATGAAATCATGTATGATAATAAGGATGCAAAGAGGCATTCGTTGTATTAGAGATGTAATGGACGGGCAAGGCAAAAGCTTGCCCGTTTTCGATTGACATAAAACAATCAAAAGGCTATTCTATATATGGAAAGAAGGTTAGTCATATGAAACAATATATAGTAACGGGTATGAGCTGTGCGGCATGTAGCGCCAGAGTAGAGAAGGCAGTGAACCAGGTGGAGGGAGTTAGAGCCTGTTCGGTAAGCCTGCTTACAAATTCTATGGGCGTGGAGGGCGATGCATCGGCTGAGGATATTATTAGAGCAGTAACAGATGCAGGCTATGGTGCGAGCCTGAAGGAAACTGCAAGTGAAAGAAAAAGTATAGATTATTCGGCACAGGAAGAGATGTTAAAGGATAAGGAGACGCCGATATTAAAGAAACGTTTTATAGCATCACTTGGTTTTTTGCTGATATTGATGTATGTGTCCATGGGACATATGATGTGGGGATGGTATCTGCCCGAGAGACTGGCACAGAATCCTATTGCTCTGGGAATCATTCAATTACTGTTATCGGCAGTGATTATGGTGATTAATCAGAAGTTCTTTGTGAATGGATTTAAGGGTTTACTGCATAAGTCGCCGAATATGGATACATTGGTGGCTCTTGGCTCTGCAGCATCCTTTCTTTATAGTATATATGCATTATTTGCCATGACAGATGCGTATGTGTTTGGTACACATGAAGAGGCACATGCCTATATGCATGAGTTCTACTTTGAATCTGCGGCAATGATTCTCACATTAATTACAGTAGGAAAGATGCTGGAGGCACGTTCGAAGGGAAAGACAACGGATGCGCTGAAAAGTCTGATGAAGCTGGCACCTAAGACTGCCAGAATATTGCGTGAGGGTGAAGAAACAGAGGTTGCTATTGAACAGGTAGTAAAGGGCGATGTTTTTGTAGTCAGACCAGGAGAGAATATCCCTGTAGATGGTATAGTACTGGAGGGCAGTAGTGCCGTAAATGAAGCAGCGTTAACGGGCGAAAGCATTCCTGTAGATAAAAGCGAGGGCGATAAGGTATCTGCGGCAACTGTGAATCAGTCAGGCTTTTTGAAATGTGAAGCCACAAGAGTAGGCGAGGATACAACCCTTTCTCAGATTATACAGATGGTAAGCGACGCGGCAGCGACTAAGGCGCCTATTGCGAAGATAGCAGATAAGGTGTCAGGTGTATTTGTGCCTGTGGTAATTACGATTGCTGTGCTTACGATACTGATTTGGCTGCTGGCTGGAGAGAGCTTTGGATTTGCACTGGCAAGAGGTATTTCAGTATTGGTTATCAGTTGTCCATGCGCTTTGGGACTGGCGACGCCTGTAGCGATTATGGTGGGTAATGGTGTAGGCGCTAAGAATGGTATTATGTTCAAGACTGCTGTGTCCTTAGAAGAGACGGGAAGAGTACAGATTGTTGCATTGGACAAGACAGGAACTATTACAAAGGGTGAACCTGCCGTGACAGATATACTTCCTGCTGATGGTTATAGCAGGGAGCAGTTATTAGAGCTTGCTTATTCTCTCGAAAGAAAAAGTGAGCATCCCCTTGCAAGAGCAATTGTGACTGAGGTTGAAGCTCAGAATGAGATAAAAGGCTATGAGGTAACGGAATTTAAGGCGTTACCAGGTAATGGATTAGCTGCATATGCAGAGGACGAGAGACTGCTTGGCGGTAATGAACGCTGCATGAAGGAGCAGGGAATTGTACTTGCTGAGACAACAAAGAATCAGGCGAAAAAGCTTGCCGAGGAAGGAAAGACACCGCTTTATTTTGCAAAAGGTAATTCCTTTGTAGGGTGTATCGCAGTAGCGGATGTGATAAAGGAGGACAGTCCAAAGGCTGTTAAGGAGCTACAGAATATGGGTATTCACGTTGTAATGCTCACAGGCGATAACGAACAGACGGCAAGAGCAATTGGAAAGCTTTCAGGTGTGGATGAGGTGATTGCAGGAGTTTTGCCAGAGGGTAAGGAGCAGGTAATTCGCAAGCTCAAGGAAAAGGGTAAGGTTGCCATGGTGGGCGATGGTATTAATGACGCGCCTGCACTTACCAGAGCGGATATGGGAATTGCCATTGGTGCAGGAACGGATATTGCAATTGATGCCGCAGATGTGGTATTAATGAAGAGTAGATTAAGTGATGTACCTGCGGCAATCAGACTCAGTCGAAGTACACTTAGGAATATTCATCAGAATTTATTCTGGGCGTTTTTTTATAATATCATCGGTATTCCATTGGCAGCAGGTGTATGGATTCCGATATTTGGTTGGCAGCTCAACCCTATGTTTGGTGCAGCAGCGATGAGCCTGTCAAGCTTTTGTGTGGTTACGAATGCTCTTAGACTGAACCTTGTAAATATCAGGGATGCTACTAAGGATAAGGTGTTGAAGAACAGGTATATTGTGAATGAAGAGACTAATATGGATATAGAAAAGGAGAACAAAGAAATGACAAAGACAATGAAAATCGAAGGAATGATGTGCGGACACTGTGAGGCAAGAGTAAAGAAGGTATTAGAGGCACTTGGACAGGTGGATGAGGCAGTAGTAAGCCATGAGGCAGGAACTGCTGTTTTAACCTTAAATGCAGAGATTTCCAACGAAGAGTTAAAGAAGGTAATTGAAGACCAGGACTATAAGGTATTAGATATTCAGTAAATATGAATCAGAATGCGGGCAAGTGAAAGCTTGCCCGTTTATTGCTTGATAGGAGAAAAATATGCAAAGAATTGATGAACAGACTTTTGCGCAGGTGGAGCTGCTGGCAAAGCTTTCACTATCGAAGGAAGAGAAATGCTATGCGATGGCAGAGATGGAGAAGCTTCTGACATATATGGACGAGCTGCAGGAATTGGACACAGAGGAAGTGGATGCTATGGTGCATGTGTTACCACAGGTAAATATATTTCGTGAGGATGTCGTGACCAATACAGATGGCAGAGCCATGTTAATGAAAAATGCGCCTAAGAGTAAGGAAGAGCAGCTGGTAGTACCAAAGACGATTCAATCATAGGCATAGCGGGAAAGGATAGAATTGCGATGAACAAGACTGTATTGGAAATGTCTGCTCTGGAGCTTGGAAAAAGCCTGCGGCAAGGGGCGATTGGTGTAGAAGAAGCTACAGGGATTTATATAAACAGAATAAGAGAGATAGAGCCAAGACTTCATGCATTTTTGCATATGGATGAGGATAAGGTTTATACCAGAGTCCGAGAAGTAGAGGAAGGCATTGCGAATGGAAAATATACAGGTGCTTTGGCAGGAGTTCCTGTTGCGATAAAGGATAATATCTGTACGAAAGGCTTAAGGACTACCTGTGGCTCTAAGATGCTGGAGGATTTTATTCCAGGCTATCAGGCTGAGGTAATTAACAGGCTGGAAGCGGCAGGAATGATTGTGCTTGGAAAGACGAATATGGATGAGTTTGCCATGGGAAGTACGACGGAAACTTCGGCATTTGGTGTGACAAGGAATCCTTGGAACGAGGAGTATGTACCAGGCGGTTCATCAGGCGGCTCATGCGTGGCAGTTGCGTCAGGAGAAGCACCTCTGGCACTTGGTTCGGATACAGGAGGCTCTATCAGACAGCCTGCCTCACATTGTGGCGTAGTGGGATTGAAGCCAACCTATGGAAGGGTGTCAAGATACGGACTGGTTGCGTATGCTTCATCCATGGACCAGATTGGACCGATTGGAAGAAATGTGGCAGATTGTAAGGCTTTGTATGAGGTAATCGCAGGCTATGATGTAAAGGATAGTACTTCCTATATGGAAGCCGCTTTAAAGCAAGAATCTGTAGGCTGTGAGAAGAAAGCGCTTAGAATTGCCGTACCAAAGAATTATTTATATAGTCCGTCCAAAGCGGATACTGCAAGAGCGGATGGCGAGGTAAGTGCTGCTATAGAGCAGGCAGCAAAGCTTTTTGAGCAAAATGGTGCAAAGGTAGACTATATTTCCATGCCAATGACGGAATATGCAGCACAAGCTTATTATGTGATAGCCTGCGCGGAGGCAAGCTCTAATCTTGCGCGCTTTGATGGCGTGAAATATGGCTATCGCAGCAGGGAGGCTCAGAATCTGCATGAGATGTATCGAAGAAGCAGAACGGAAGGCTTTGGCGCGGAGGTTAAGAAGAGAATCTTAGTAGGAGCTTATGCATTAAGTGAGGGCTATTATGATGCGTATTATTTAAAGGCATTAAAAGCAAAGGCACTTATTAAAGCGGAGTTTGATAAGGTGTTTGAAGAGTATGACTGCATTCTTGCACCTGTTGCGCCAACGACGGCACCAAGACTGGGAGAAAGCCTTATAGAGCCGTTAAAGATGTATCAGGGTGATGCTTATACTGTAGCTGTGAATCTTGCAGGACTTCCTGCAATCAGCGTTCCATGTGCTTTATCAGAGAAGGGCTTGCCAATAGGACTTCAATTAATCGCAAACAGCTTTGAAGAAGAAAAGCTATTCGCGGTGGCGGCAGAATATGAGGCTTTGCGTGGCGTTATGCCAACAGCAATGGAACAGAAAGGCAGGTGCTGATATGACAACACAATACGAAACAGTGATTGGCTTAGAGGTGCATGTAGAGCTTGCGACTAGGACAAAGATTTTCTGTGGATGTTCCACGCAGTTTGGCGCACCTGCAAATGCCAATACATGTCCTGTCTGCACGGGAATGCCTGGGACATTGCCTGTGCTGAACCGTCAGGTGGTGGAATATGCGCTTGCATTAGGGCTTTCCATGAGCTGTAAGGTGAATCAGTATTGCTGCTTTGACAGGAAGAATTATTTTTACCCTGATAATCCGCAGAATTATCAGATATCCCAGTTATATCTGCCAATATGCCATGATGGTGAGGTAGAGATAGAGACTGCGAAAGGAAAGAAGCTGATTCGAATTCATGAAATGCATATGGAAGAGGATGCAGGAAAGCTGATGCATGATGAGAGTAATGATACCTCACTGGTGGATTATAACAGAAGCGGTGTACCGCTTTTAGAAATAGTATCAGAACCTGATTTTTGTAGTGCTCAGGAGGTAATTGCATATCTTGAGAAACTCAAGATGCTTTGTCAGTATCTTGGAATCTCTGACTGTAAGCTGCAGGAAGGTTCTATGCGTGCAGATGTGAATCTGTCTGTGCGTCCTGTAGGAAGTGATGTGCTTGGTACCAGAACGGAGATGAAGAATCTTGCTTCCTTTAAGGCGATTACTAAGGCAATCGAGGTGGAAAGCAGACGGCAGATTGCTTTGCTGGAGGTCGGCGAGACAGTGGTGCAGGAGACCAGACGTTGGGATGAGAATAAGGAGCAGTCTTTTACCATGCGTTCCAAGGAGGATGCGAAGGATTACCGTTATTTTCCAGACCCTGATTTGCAGCCCATTATGATTTCGGATGACTGGCTTGCCAGAGTGGAGAGTGAGAAGCCTGAATTTCAGCCACAGAAGCAGCTACGCTTTCAGGAGCAATACAAGCTTTCTGCGTATGATGCCGCGCTGTTGACACAGAGCAGACATATGGCAGAGCTTTATGAGCAGACAGTAGCTTTAAGCGGCAACCCTAAGAAGACAGCAAACTGGTTTATGGGTGAGTGCATGAGACTTTTGAAGGAAAAGGGAATGGATGCCGAACAGCTAAAGTTTACGCCAAAGCATCTGGCGGCTTTGATTATTGCACTGGATAAGGGCGAAATTAATCAGGAGATTGCTAAAACTGTATTTGAACGAATCTTTGAGGATGATATTGAACCGCTTGCCTATATGAAAGAGCATAATCTGCTGATGATTTCTGATACAGGTGCGATTGAGGCAGCAGTGGATGAGGTGCTGATAGAGAATACTAAGGTTGTAGAGGAATACCGCAGTGGCAAGGAAAAGGTACTGGGCTTCCTTGTAGGTCAGGTAATGAAAAAGACGAAGGGTAAGGCTTCACCTGGTATGGTTACCGAGCTGTTGAAGGCAAAGCTGTAGATTTTTTCTTCTTTAATGAGACTTCTTTGATGAGAATAGGCGGTGTTCTTGTACGTCAGGAAGAAATGTTGTATAATTGTAGTGTATAATGTGTAATTATCAGAATAACGGAGGTATTTTCTAATGGAAATGACATTAAGATGGTATGGTTCTAAATTTGATACGGTTACTTTGAAGCAGATTCGCCAGATTCCAGGTGTGAATGGCGTTATTACAACATTGTATGATACAAAGCCTGGTGAGGTATGGAGCAGAGAGAGAATTCGTGAAATGAAGGCTGAGGTAGAGGCAGCAGGACTTCATATTGCAGGCATAGAGAGTGTAAATATTCATGATGCAATTAAGGTTGGTTCGCCTGACCGTGATATGTATATTGATAACTATATTGAGACTTTAACAAATCTTGGAGAAGAGGATATTCATCTGGTTTGTTATAATTTCATGCCAGTGTTTGATTGGACAAGAACAGAGCTTGCAAGGAAGCGTGCTGATGGCTCGACAGTACTTGCCTATACACAGGATGCAGTAGATGCACTTGACCCTGAGAAGATGTTTGAATCTATTTCAGGTGATATGAATGGTACCATTATGCCAGGCTGGGAGCCTGACAGAATGGAGCGTGTAAAGGAATTGTTCGCAATGTACAAGGATGTGGATGACGAAAAGTTATTCGCAAATCTGAAGTACTTCCTTGAGAGAATTATGCCTGTATGTGATAAATATGATATAAATATGGCAATTCACCCTGATGACCCTGCGTGGAGTGTATTCGGCTTACCTCGTATTATCATCAATAAGAAGAATATTCTTCGCATGATGGAGATGGTAGATAACCCACATAATGGTGTTACCTTCTGTTCGGGTTCTTATGGAACGAATCTGGAGAATGATTTACCTGATATGATTCGCTCCTTAAAGGGAAGAATTCATTTTGCACATGTAAGAAACCTGAAGTTCAATTCACCAACAGATTTCGAAGAGGCAGCGCACTTATCATCTGATGGAACCTTTGATATGTATGAGATTATGAAAGCTTTATATGATATTGGATTTACGGGGCCTATCAGACCTGACCATGGTCGTATGATTTGGGATGAGGTGGCAATGCCTGGCTATGGTTTATATGACAGAGCATTAGGAGCAACTTATCTCAATGGCTTATGGGAAGCAATCGAGAAGAGCCAGACCAGAAAGTAAGAAAGGTACAGGTATTTGGGATGAGATTAAATGAAAACGGTTTATCAGATAGAAAGCAGTGGGAAGCAACAGGTTATAAGCTTCCGCAGTTTGACAGAGACGCTGTGACAAAGGCGACAAAGGAGAAGCCTTTCTGGATTCACTTTGGTGCAGGTAATATTTTCAGAGCTTTTCAGGCAAATGTAGTACAGAACCTTTTGAATGAGGGGGTACTGGATAGAGGTCTTGTAGTAGCAGAAGGCTATGATTATGAGATTATAGAGAAGATGAATAAGCCACATGATGATTATACAATCCTTGTTACCTTAAAGGCAGACGGTAATGTGGAGAAAACCGTCGTAGGCAGTGTGGTGGAGTCTTTGACAGTGGATTCTGAGAATGTCACAGATTTTGCAAGATTAAAAGAGATTTTTGCGGCAGATTCCTTGCAGATGGTATCATTTACCATTACAGAGAAGGGCTATAGTCTGGTAAATGGTAAGGGCGAGCTGTTACCTGATGTGGCGGATGACCTTGCAAAGGGACCGACAAAGCCTATGAGCTATATCGGTAAGGTGGCAGCACTTCTCTATGCGAGATATGAGGCTGGTCAAAAGCCTGTTGCGATGGTGAGTATGGATAATTGCTCCCATAATGGAGATAAGCTGTATGCGGCAATTAATTCCTTTGCAGAGAAATGGGCTGCAAATGGAGTCGGAGATAAAGGCTTTGCTGACTATGTGAATGATAAGAGCAAGGTAACCTTTCCTTGGTCAATGATTGATAAGATTACACCAAGACCAGATGCTTCGGTAGAGGATATATTGAAAAAAGATGGGATTGAGGAGCTGGAGCCTGTTATTACCTCTAAGAATACCTATGTTGCACCTTTTGTAAATGCAGAGGAGTGCGAGTATCTGGTAATCGAGGATGCGTTCCCGAACGGAAGACCGCAGCTTGAGAAGGGCGGCATCATGTTTACACCAAGAGAGACGGTTGATAAGGTGGAGAAGATGAAGGTTTGTACCTGTCTGAATCCTTTGCACACAGCGCTTGCAGTATTTGGCTGCCTGCTTGGATATACCAAGATTTCTGAGGAGATGAAGGACAAGGAGCTGAAAAAGCTGGTAGAGACTATCGGTTATGTAGAGGGGCTTCCAGTAGTAGTAAATCCTGGAGTTCTTGACCCGAAGGTATTTATTGATACTGTATTAAATGTTCGTATTCCGAATCCATTTATGCCTGATACACCACAGAGAATCGCAACAGATACTTCGCAGAAGCTGGCAATTCGATTTGGTGAAACGATTAAGGCATATCAGGCATCGCCTGACCTAAATGTAAGTGATTTGAAGCTGATTCCGCTTGTGTTTGCAGGCTGGCTTCGCTATCTGATGGGTATTGATGACAATGGAAACCAGTTTGAGCTTAGCCCAGACCCATTGCTTGCTACAGTTTGCCCGTATGTAGCAGATTTAAAGCTGACAGAGGAGCAGGATGTAGAGTCCGCAGTAGCGCCGATTTTAAAGGATGAGAAGATTTTTGGTGTCAATCTCTATGAGGTTGGACTTGCAGATGTCGTGTGCAGCTATTTGAGTGAGATGACTCAGGGCATTGGTGCCGTAAGAGAGACTCTGTGGAGATATGTCTAATAAATAGTTAATTTTGCGAGTAGTGTCGCTATTGCATATAGCGACACTATTTTGTTTTGAAAATATTGCAGTATTGTCAAATTGTAGTATAATTATTAATGAGGGGAATTTTGTGGGGGCAACAGAATGATTGGTGATAGAAAAATAATAGCCTTATGCACATCAAGAATTTATGAGGCGACTAATTATGATTTTATAAAGTATTTAAGTGAATATTTTGATAAGCAGGGATATTGTTTGTTTGTCTATAGCATATATGCGGATTTGTGTTGGCATGAAGAAGAAAAATATCGTACTGTTATGACAGAACGCGGCGATGTGGACGTTATGAAGCTGATTGATTATGATGTGACAGATGCGGTTATGATCATGTCAGAGAATATCAAGAGTAAGCAGATGGTACATGAGATTGCTACAGGCGCAAAGGCGAATAATATTCCAACCTTTCTGATTGATGGAGAGGATGAGGATTGCTATGAAATATACTTTGACTATGAAAAGGGCTTTGAGCAGATTGTCAGACATGTCATTGAGGGTCATGGAGTGAGAAAGCCTCATTTTATGGGAGGAATACCGAATGAAAGCTTTTCAGAACAGAGACTTGCTATATTTCGTAAGGTGTGCAAGGACAATGGCATCGTTGTGGATGATTCCATGATTAGCTATGGTGAATTCTGGGCAGAGCCGACACAACGTGCAATGAAAGTGCTTTTGCAAAGAAGTGAGATACCTGAGGCGATTATCTGTGCGAATGATGCGATGGCGATGAACTGTGCTCACATGTTAAGAGAGAAAGGACATCGTGTGCCTGAGGATGTGATTGTAACAGGCTTTGATGGAATCGATGATGCTTTCTTTAATATTCCTAAGATAACCACCTGTATTTGTGATTATGATGAGTTTGCAGCACGCATCACGGAGATTATGGAGGATTACTTCCACAATCGGGAATTGCAAAAGCGTTACTATGTTAAGCCGATGTCTGTATATTCGGAGTCCTGTGGGTGTACACCGAATATGAGCATTCAGTCAGAGAAGATTATTAAGAGAATTAATACCAATTTCTATCGATATCAGGATGAGGAACGATATTGTTCAGATGTTGCAGCACAGGTATCCTTATGTGAGAATATCAATGATGCATCCAGAATATGGCAGCGTTATATGAAGAAGGAAGCTACCTGTATCTTAAAGCATTGCTGTGTAGATGAGACATTGAATCCTATGAGTAGTAAAAGAGAGGATTCTATGGAGGAAAGCTGGCATATGTTTTTATGCAGGGGAGAGGCCGTGGATAATGTCATGGAAGCCTATAAGGAAAATGTGATTATTCCTAATATTGCAGGGCTTGTACAGCGAGGACAGCCGCTTTTCTTTATGGCTTTGGAATATCTTGGACAAACATTGGGATATATTTGTTTCCATTATGAGGAATATGGTTCCATGGAATTTTGTGATATGATTATGTATGTTAACTCCTTAGCGAGAGCAATTGGCGGCTATCGAAATAATCGATATCAGAACTATCTGAAGAAACAGATGGAAAGTATGTATCAGTTTGATGTATTAACAGGTCTATATAATCGTAATGGATTCGTGAAAAAATACTATGAGATGGCAGAAAGAGTACGGGACCAGGATGGCTGTATTACTGTTATTCTTGCCGATTTGGATGGCTTGAAGTTCATTAATGATAATTATGGTCATGCAGAAGGTGATAATGCGATACGTGCAGTTGCAGATGCATTAAAGTGGGCTTGTCCGTCGGACGCATTGTGTGCCCGCTTTGGCGGTGATGAGATGATTGCATTTATAGACAGAACCTGTGATGAGCTTGTGATTAAGGAAAGGCTTAACAAGTTTCTGACTGACTTTAACTCTTATTCCAATAAGCCATATTTGGCAGAAGCGAGTGTAGGTATCTTCTGTGCGGATGCAAGTGATTCTTTGGACTTTGAGGACTTAATTAGAGAATCGGATAAGCTGATGTACGAGGATAAGGTAAAGCGGAATAAGAACAGACGTTAATAAATTATAATAAAATAGAATTTACAATAGAGGAAGACAAAAGAACGATGTCACATAAGTGGCATCGTTTTTGTCTGAATTAGTTGGTAGAAGATGTGAGGATTTGCGTAGAAAGGATGGAACAGTATGAGCGCATATGTTTCCTTTGAGGACGTTAGTAAAACGTATCAGACGGGAGAGGTTGAAATCCCTGCTTTGCATGGTGTGAATTTTGAGATTGAAGAGGGAGAATTCTGTGTAATTGTAGGGGCATCTGGTGCTGGTAAAACTACAATCTTAAATATATTAGGTGGAATGGATACGCTTTCAAGCGGACATGTATATCTGGATGGTGAGGAGGTCTCTGCTTATAATAAGAAAAAGCTGACAACCTACAGAAGATATGATGTAGGCTTTGTATTCCAGTTCTATAATCTGGTGCAGAATCTGACAGCGTTGGAGAATGTAGAGCTTGCAGCGCAGATTTGTAAGGAGCCGCTTGATGCAGCGACTGTTTTGGAAGAGGTTGGTTTGAAGGAAAGAATGCAGAACTTCCCCGCACAGCTTTCAGGTGGCGAACAGCAGCGAGTTGCCATAGCCAGAGCTTTAGCGAAGAATCCAAAGCTTTTGCTTTGCGATGAGCCGACAGGCGCATTGGATTATAATACAGGTAAGGCTGTCTTAAAGCTTTTGCAGGATACCTGTCGTAAGAATGGTAAGACAGTAGTGGTAATTACGCATAACCAGGCAATTACTGCTATGGCGGACAGAATTATCAAGGTAAAGAATGGAACTGTAGTCAGTATGCGCAAGAATGAGAATATTGTGGATATAGGAGATATAGAATGGTAGCATTATGGAGGTCGAACTTTAGGGAGATTCGACAAAGTTTGGGAAGGTTTATTGCAATCATGGCGATTGTTGCATTGGGAGTAGCCTTTTTTGCAGGACTAAAGATTACAGAGCCTGCTATGCTTGAAATGGCGCAAACCTTTTTTGAAGAGAGACATTTCTATGATTTCAGATTGCTTTCGACCTTAGGCTTTACAGATGAGGATATTGAGAAGCTATACGAAGACTATGACTCAGCTTATGTAGAAGGCGCTATAAGTGTGGATGTTCTGGTAGAGGACGAAAAGAAAAATGAGCGTGTTATCAAAGCGCATAGTATCACGGAGGATGTGAACAGACTGGTTCTGAAAGCGGGAAGTCTGCCGACGGAAGCGGATGAATGTGCGATAGATGCTTATATTTATGACGAGTCCATGATTGGAAAGAAAATTGTTTTATCAACGAAAAATGAAGAGGACACACTGGATAGCTTTTCTTATAAGGAGTACACAGTTACAGGACTTGTACAGTCACCACTTTATATTCAGATGGAACGAGGAACAACTTCTCTTGGAAACGGGCAGATTAACGCATTTATTTTTCTACCAATAGAGGGCTTTGATTTAGATTATTATACGGAAGCCTATATGGAGCTGCCTAAAGATTATCCTCTTTATAGCGATGAATATGAGGAATACGCAGAGAATGCCAGTGAAAAGATAGAAGCTTTGACACAGAAGGTAGCTGATGAACGCTATGACAAGCTGTATGCCGAAGCAGAAGAAAAGGCTTGGGAAGAAATCCGCAAGGAAATCAGGGAAGAAGTTACAAAAGAAATCAAGGCAAGCGAAATGGCACCATATATGACCGATGAGCAGATAGAGGATGCAATTGAAGAAGCAGTAGAAACGGCTGTTGCAGAGGTGGCGCTGCCTGAGTTTGAGGATTTAGTGGAGCCAGAGGTATTTGTTTTAGGAAGAGATACCAATATCGGATATGTGTGCTTTGAAAATGATTCAAGTATTGTTTCGGGAATCGCGAATGTTTTTCCTTTGTTTTTCTTTATGGTAGCGGCTTTAGTATGTATGACAACGATGAACCGTATGGTAGAGGAGCAGAGAACACAGATTGGTGTTATGAAGGCGTTAGGATATAGTGAATCAAGTATTATGTCACGATTCATCTTATATTCGGGGCTTGCGGCAATTACAGGCGCGGTAGCAGGCTATTATCTTGGAACCTATATATTCCCTAAGGTATTATGGTTTGCCTATGAGATGATGTATACCATAAGTGAACTGCCTTATATTTTTGATACGACATTAGCGGTAATTTCCTTAACAGTGTCTATATTATGCTCTGTGGGTGTGACTTACGCTACCTGTCATCATGCATTGGCAGAGGCCGCAGCGGAGCTGATGCGTCCTAAGGCACCTAAGGCAGGAAAGCGTGTTATTTTGGAATATGTTCCTTTTGTTTGGAAGAGATTGAAATTCTTACAGAAGGTAACAGTAAGAAATCTGTTCCGCTATAAGAAAAGATTTTTTATGATGGTCTTTGGTATTGGTGGCTGTACAGCACTTCTTGTCACAGGCTTTGGTGTAAAGGATTCTATTGCAGGTGTGGCAAATCAGCAGTTTGGTGAGATTACCATCTTTGATATAGCGGTATCCTATCAGTCTGAGTTTGACGAAACAAAGGCACAGCTTCTCGAGGATATGAAGGTGGAAGATTATATGTATCTGATGGAGAAGACCTGTTACTTGAAGCTGGAGGATAGCGAGAAGCAGATTATTCTGTTGGCTATTCCTGAGGATACAGAGCTTGATACATTTATTGATTTGCATACGGCAGAAAAAGAGAAGGTTTCCATGCCAAAGGCGGGTGAGATTATTATTTGTGATAACTATGCTAAGAAATATGGCTTGGAAATCGGAGACAGCGTGGAAATCCGCGATGATGACCAGAATATAATCGAAGTAAAGGTGGGAGCCATTGCGCAGAACTTTATCAATAATTATGCGTATATTGGTGCCGATACCTACGAGGCACTTATGGGTGAGGAGGCTGAGTACAAGACAGTTTATCTCAATGCCGCCAAGGAGGATGAGATACGCGCTCTTTCTACAGAATTGATGGAATTAGAGGATGTATCTGTTGTAACTGTGAATCGGGATACTATGGACAGAGTAACAAATATGATGAAGAGTCTTGATTTGGTGGTTGTAGTGATTATAATCTGTGCAGCTGGTCTTGCATTTATTGTCTTGTATAACCTGACCAATATAAATATAACAGAAAGAATCCGAGAAATAGCAACCATTAAGGTGTTAGGCTTCTATGACAGAGAGACCGCAGATTATGTATTTAGAGAAAATATACTTTTGACATTGATTGGAGCAGTTGTAGGAATGGGTATGGGACATTATCTGCATGATTTCGTAATGAATGAAATTGTGGTGGAGAATATAGGCTTTGATATCCATGTACTTCCAATCAGCTATGCGTACAGCGTGATACTAACAGTTGTATTCTCACTGGTGGTAAATCTTCTCATGCAGGGAAAGATTAATAAGGTGAGTATGACAGAATCATTGAAGAGTGTGGATTAAAAAGAAAGCATGATATTGTGCAGTTGCACAATATCATGCTTTCTTTTTCCAAGTGGCTGGGTGAAACAAAATCAAAATCGGAATAATCTCTAATCGTCCAGCCAGCATATCAAAGATTAATACTAATTTCGAAAAATAGGAAAACTCGGAAAAGTTTCCCGTAGGTCCAACGACATTTAAGCCAGGACCGATATTATTCAGCGTTGCAAGAACCGCTGTAAAGTTTGTAGTCGTGTCAACGTTATCAAGGCTAATCAACATAGCCGAAACCAAAAATACAGCAAGCCAAGCCATGATAAATACGTTGCATGAGCGGATGGTCTCATGCTCGATGCCCTTCTTATCCATCTTGATAACACAGATACGTCTTGGATGAATCTGCTGCAACAGCTCCTTCTTAATCTGTTTTAAGTAAATCACGATACGTGACACCTTAACACCGCCGCCTGTAGAGCCTGCGCAGGCACCTATAAACATAACAAGCAGTATCATAAATCTTGAAAACTCGGGCCATTGGTTATAGTCTGTTGTGGCGTAACCTGTTGAAGTCATAACAGAGGCTACCTGGAAGGTAACCTGTTGCAGACTATGCCAGAACCTTCCGCCATTTGCTACAAGATTCATGGTAATTAGAATCACAGCACCCGCAAAAAAGCCAAAGTACCAGCGAATTTCCTCGATGGAAAAGGCATCCTTTACCTTTCGTATTAATAAATAGTAGAAGAAGGTAAAGTTCATACCGCATAGAAACATAAATACAGTAGTGACATTCTGCAAATAGGTAGAGTAGCCAGCCATACTGTCGTTCTTGATACCAAAGCCACCTGTGCCTGTTGTTGCAAAAGCGTGGCAAAGAGCATCGAATAATGACATTCCACCCAGTAATAAAAGAATTGCCTGTATAACTGTTAATACGAAGTAAATGGCATATAGCAAAAATGCAGTTTGCTGCATACGGGGAACAAGCTTACCAACAGATGGACCAGGGCTTTCTGCCTTCATCAGATTCATGGTAGAGCCGCCTGACATAGGAAGCACTGCCAAGATGAATACTAAAACTCCCATACCGCCAATCCAGTGAGAGAAGCTGCGCCAGATAAGGTTGGCATGTGATAAAGCTTCTACATTGGTTAGAATACTGGAGCCTGTGGTAGTAAAGCCTGATACAATTTCAAATAAGGCATCAAGATAATGCGGAATATCACCCGTGATACAAAGCGGCAAAGCACCGATTAAACTCATGGCAATCCAGCTTAAGGAAACCGCAAGAAACGCTTCCTTGGCAAAAAAGGTATTGCTCTTAGGGGTTGCCATACCTGACAATACACCTGCAATGATGCAAATGACAGCAGTAATAGAATAAACCAGCGCATCATCTTTCTCACCATAAATAAGTCCTGTCAAGCTTGGCAATAACAGAAAGATACCTTCAATTGCCACGACACGACTGAGGATGTAATTGATTAATAAATAATTCATGGCAATTCCTCTCTTATTTCATTGGCTTTGCAGGATTCTTCAAAATATCAGAGATATCGAGAAGTCCCTTATGAGTAGTTACGATAATTACAGTATCATTAAGCTGAATGCTGTCACGTCCGCTAGGAGTAATGACCTGATTGCCACGGACAATACAGCAGACCAGTAAGTCCTTCTTGAGGTCCAGACTATATAATGGAATATCAAGAACAGGACTATTTTCTCCAACATGGAATTCTAATGCTTCTACCTGATTATCCAGCAGGCGGTAGAGAGATTCTACATTACTTCCGTAGGAATTGCTGCGGCTTCGTGCATAACGAAGAATCTGTTCAGCAGTAATATGCTTTGGGGAGATAATACTTCCCACGGGAAGGTCACTAACAATATCATCGATTTCAATTCGGTCAATCTTGGTAATGCATTTACACTTCGGGTTCATCTTGTGAGCGTAGAGGGAGAGGAATACATTTCCCTCGTCAAGATTGGTCAATGCAACAAAAGCATCCGTGTGTGCAAGTCCTTCCTCCAGTAATACATCATGATTAGTGGCATCGGCATTAATAATGGTAGCCTGAGGAAGTGCAACACTTAAAAAGTCGCAACGCTCCTTATTCTGCTCAATAATCTTAACAGGAATGCCAGTCTTGAGAAGAAGTGTAGTCAGATAGTAGGAAAGCGTGCTTCCACCTGCAATCATAACATCCCGCACCTTGTGGAGAGAAGAAATCTTCGCAGCCTTGTAGAAGGTAGGAATCTTTTCCTTAGGCATGATAACGGAAATGGTATCGCCTGCCTTGAGGATGGTATTACCATTTGGAATGCTGACCTGATGATTACGCACCAGAATACAGATTAATATTTCATGATTAAATTTCTTGGAGAATTCCAGCACGGATAAATCGTGAAGAGAGGAATTCTCTGAAATGGCAACAGTCATTAAATCAACACGGCCTTTGGCAAAGGAGTCAATTTCCATGGCATCAGGTACCTGAATGAGGTGGGCAATTTCCTTAGCAGCAGCATATTCGGGATTAATAGCCAGTGATAAGCCCATGCATTGCTTTAAATAGGATATCTCATGAAAATATTCGGGATTACGCACACGGGCAATGGTGTGGCAGTTGTTTGCCTTCTTGGCAATCAGAGTACCTAAGAGATTGCCTTCATCCTGTCCTGTAACAGCGATAAAAAGATCTGCGTCCTCAATACCTGCCTCCTGTTGCGTGGGGAAGCTGGTAGCATTACCTACAATTCCCTGTACATCGTGGGAAGTGATGGTAGCCTGTAATTTGAGCGCAGATGTATCAATTAATGTTATATTATGTCCTTCGTCATTTAATTGCTGTGCAAGCGTACGTCCAACCTTGCCACAGCCAGCGATAATAATGTTCATTCAAATACCCCTCATAATATTATAAAAGATTAAAACTTATGTAACCTATAAATATATTTTATACTTGTAGAATGAAAGATACAAGAGTAAGATTAGCTAAGGGGAATAAAGAAGCGAGGTTTTGCCTAATGAAAATGTTAAGATTATATGATAAATCCAAAATAGATTGGAATAATATTTTGTTTGATAATAAAAAGCTGATTGCGTTATTGATTCCAATTGCGATAGAGCAGCTTCTGAATGCCTTTATGGGTATGGCAGATACCATGATGGTAAGTACGGTAGGTGCAGCGGCAATTTCGGCGGTATCACTGGTTGATTCCATTAACAATCTGGTAACGCAGGTATTTGCGGCTATGGCAGCAGGTGCAGCCATTATATGCTCCCAGTATATTGGAAGTGGCAATATTAAGGCAGGTAATAAGGCAGCAAGACAGGTAGTGCTGACAGTTCTTGCAATTTCTATATTTTTGATGGCAGTTTGTCTGATTGGCAGAGAAAAGCTTCTCTACTTCATTTTTGGTCAGGTAGAGGCAGATGTAATGGAGAATGCCCTGATTTACTTTTTGATAACAGTATTATCTTACCCGTTTTTAGCATTATTTAATGCAGGAAGTGCATTTTATCGTGCGGGAGGTAATTCACGGTATCCGATGCAGGTGTCAGTAGTTTCTAATATAATGAACATTATCGGAAATGCAATATTTATATACATATTTCACTGGGGTGTTGCAGGAGCGGCTCTTTCGACACTGATTTCCAGAGTATTCTGTACCGTTGTGATTTTCTATAGTCTTAGAAAGCCCAAGCAGCAGATAGTAGTTTCCAACTATCTGAGCATTCGTCCTGATTTTTCGCTTATCTGGAAGATTATGGCGGTGGGTGTCCCTGCAGGTATCGAGAATGGTATGTTCCAGTTTGGTAAGCTTGCGATTCAGTCAACGGTTTCTTCCATGGGAACGACAGCAATTGCGGCACAGGCAATGACTAATATTATGGAGAATGTGAACGGAATCTTTGGGGTAGGTGTTGGTATTTGTCTGATGAATATGGTAGGGCAGTGTATTGGAGCAGGCAGGAAGGAAGAAGCAAAGTATTATATTGTGAAGATGTGCTGGATTGCACAGCTTGGTATTCTGATATCCTGTCTGTTTGTGCTTGCGATTACAAAGCCTGTCACATGGCTTGCAGGAATGGAAGCGGAGAGTGCAACAATGTGCTTCGAGATGGTAGTGGCAATTACCATTATAAAGCCGCTTGTTTGGTCTGGTTCCTTTGTGATAGGGTATGGACTGAGGGCAGCAGGGGATGTAAAGTTTTCTATGATTGTATCTACTATTACGATGTGGGGATGCAGGGTTGCTCTGTGTATTTTCTTAGTAAAGGTCTTTGGATTTGGACCGATGGCAGTTTGGATTGGTATGTTCGCAGACTGGACGGTCAGAAGTATTATTTTTTCAATAAGATTTATAAGAGGGAAATGGTTAAAGGCCGCACTAGTTTAGTGCAGCCTTTTCTTTTAGTCGTTTTTTATTCTGATACATGGCTTTATCGGCTCTTCCATAGGTGTCTTCTAAGGAACGGTCCATAGTAGAAGAGTAAATTGCCATACCGTATGCAATCTGAATCGGGAACTGGTTTGTTTTCCGATTGTACTTAGCCATATCATTATGCAATGAATCGAAATAAGGTTCAAAAGAGATGCTTTCGCAATCAGCTACAATGACAACAAACTCGTCACCGCCCACACGATAGGTTTTTCCAAGGTTGTTGAAATTCCTTGCAATCATATCGGCTGCCAGCATAATATAGTGGTCGCCTGCCTGATGGCCATGCTGGTCATTTACCTGCTTAAGACCATTTAAATCAAAGTCAATAATGGCAACCCCCTCGGCTGCAATTGCGTAATGGGAGAAGTCATGGTTAAAGGCGGTTCTGTTGCCAAGCCCCGTCATGTTATCTGAGAAAGCAAGCTGATGATAAGCAGTAGCCTGTTCGCCCATTTTCATAAGCTTTGCAGAGTCTTTGATGGTATCGTAGCCCAAGATAACGATATAGAGTGCGATACCAATACGGCCTAGAATGCTGTTACTCCAGCCTGATAAATAATATACTAAGATATCCGTGCTGAAGAATATGAGAAACAGCAGTAAGGATACCATATGGAATACAATCTTCTGCTTATTATAGCTCTTGCGATATAAATGGAAGGAATAAATAAGTACCGATATAATGCAAAAGATAATAATAGCAAAGGATGTCCACAGTGTCTGTATAAAATCAATGATTTTAAGATATTGCAGTGTCATACAGAGAATGTTTTGCGTCAAAATGGCAATGCACATAATATCCCACATCCGATTCGATGTATCTTCGTAGTATGATTTCACGAAGAGTATGTAAGGAAGCGGCAACAGCATAAACAAATGAAAGGATGCATATACAGTTACCAAATTATTATTTAACACAAGAACCGTGAAATGATTCTGTGACAGTGTCCAAAGGGACATCAATGCTGCGCATAGTCCAAGATATAGGATGGATGGAGAAATGGCAACACGTCTGCGGATAATCAGCCAATAGGCAATCATAATAATACCAACACAAAAGAGCATAACGCACAAAATAAATACGGCCAGATTGTCATGAAGTACTGTGTTTAATATGGAGGCGGTATTTCCTATATAAAATGTGGGAAGCTTTTCGACAACTTCTCCATAGGCGGAGGTGATTTCCATCTCTAATGTGTTTGTCAGAGCTGGAATTTCAACAAAATGCCAGGCGTAGCCTGAAGTTTTGGAAAAAGGATTTTGCTGATTTGTCGGATACTCATATATCAGTATGTTATCAGCATAGATTTTGAAATCCAAGTGCGTAGAGAAAAAAGCAATGACATCATGCGCATCTGCATAATTCCAAATCTTGCCTGTGAGTAAAACTCCATCCGAAGCAGGGGAAATTGTATACTCATCCCATATGTTAGTGCTCGCCTTTGAGGAATCAGGACGAATACTTTGGTGTTGGTCATAGAAAAAGATTCCTCCTAAAATAATAAGGGAGAACAAAAGTATAATCATGTATATATAATTGAATTTTTTATCATAGCTCTTCTGCATAGTTTTACCTCAAGTTGTGTGTTAGTAGATTTACGCTTTGCACATTATAGCACATTAGTACCAAAAAATCTATTTTAACAGCAATATTCCAATAAGATGTTCTGAATATCATATTAATAAAGTGTTAAAAGTATATAATTACGGAAAATTTCGCTTGCATTGTATTGATGAAAATAAGATAATTTTAGTATGAGTATTAATATGTGATAGTTATGCATATTGTTTGGAGGAGAGCGTATGGGATTTGACAGAATGAAGTTAAAGCAGATAAGAGGCATGATTATTTTTATTGCAGTAATATGTCTTGCATTACGTTATAGCGATGAGATTTTTGGAGCAATTGGCTTTGGCGCGGATATATTAGCACCGTTTATTCTGGGTGCAGTCATGGCATTTATTCTTAATTTGCCACTTCGCGGGATTGAGAACAAATTACTTGGAAAATGGAAGGGAAGGCTTGCGGATAAGTGTAAGCGTCCGATTGGAATTGTTGGAAGTATTTTATTTATTGTTGCAATTATTACTCTTGTTATTTTGACAGTTGTTCCACAGATTGGAAAGACATTAGTGGAGCTTGGGAATAAGATACCTGTATTTATGGAAAATGTGTTGGCACAGCTACAGAGCATTCAGTTGGACAATCCACAGCTTCAGACTTATTTAAGCCAGTTGCAGCAGATTGAATTAAATTGGGACTCTATTATTAACAATTTGGTATCCTTCTTAAAAAATGGTATGACAAGCATGCTGACATCTACCTTTACGGTAGCAGGGAATATCGTTTCAGGTGTTGCGGATATGGTAATTTCATTTATATTTGCAATTTATATCCTTGGGCAGAAGGAAAAGCTTGCAGACCAGGGAAAGAGAATCCTGTCAGCATACTGTAAGCCAAGAGTGAATCAGTATATATTGAAGGTATTTAGTATGGCATATCGCAATTTCTCAAACTTTATTTCAGGTCAATGTTTAGAAGCAGTGATACTGGGATGTATGTTTGTGATAGCAATGTCAATATTCGGTATACCGTATGCGGTTTTGGTGGGGGTATTGATTGCATTCACGGCATTGATACCTATTGTTGGTGCGTTTATAGGATGCGCAGTAGGTGCTTTTTTGATTATGGTGGATGACCCGATGAAGGCACTTTTCTTCATTGTCATGTTTTTAATTTTACAGCAGCTAGAGGGAAATCTGGTATATCCAAGAGTTGTAGGCAATTCTGTTGGTTTGCCGTCTATTTGGGTATTAGTGGCTGTCAGCGTTGGTGGAAGTCTTTTTGGTGTAGCTGGAATGCTGGCATTTATTCCATTGGTTTCAACTATGTATATGCTGCTTAGAGATAGTGTGAATGAGAGAAATGCGGCGATGGTAAAAACGAATAATGATAACGGAAATAAGCCACAGCATCGTAATTACCAGAAAAATAACCAATATAAGAAGTATAAAAGTAATAAAGTGGAAAATACCAAACAGGATAATAAAAAAGGATTGGTTAAGGAATGACAAAGTCCAAAGGGGGACAACGGATGAAAAAACGATATAGTGAGTTTGTGGAGAAATTTTATCAGCTGCTGTCAAATGACAGAGTGGTGCTTAACTTCATATGTTTGCTAGCGGCTATCGTTACGATTACGGTTGCTTTGATAGAGGTCGTTTCAGGCAGTAATTTAGATACGATATTTGTCTATGCAATACTTGTAGTTTATCTTGTACTGATGGTTGTATTGTCGAATAAGTATCCACAAAAGTATGATTTGTTTGCTGCGCTTATCATGGTGCCGATTAATTTCGTAGTTTTTCCCTATATCTTTTTGATATCGGACGGTGGTGGTATCACATCAGGTATGCCGATATGGCTGACTTTTGGTCTGATTCTGATTTATATTATAACAAACGGAGTCTATTCTTATATATTGATTGCAATTACTGTTGTGATAGATTTGATAATGTTTATAATTTCATACAAGGTGTATCCCATTACAGAGCTTCCGTTAGATAAGATGTATTATTATAGAGATAATCTTGTTGCAATTTTTGGGGTATCTTTGGTAACAGGTATCCTGTTAAAATACCAAAAGGGCATTCAGAAAAGACAGACGGAGCGTATTCTGAAGGCAAGACAGGAGGCAGAGCGGGAAAAGGAGAATGCTCATCATGCCAATGAGGCAAAGAGCCGTTTCTTAGCTAATATGTCCCATGATATCAGAACGCCAATGAATGCCATTGTTGGTATGACAGACATGGCAAAGTATAACATCGATGATAAGGAAAAGGTACAGGAGTGTCTTGATAAGATTAACGCTTCTTCTAAGCAGCTTCTGCATCTGATTAATAATATTCTGGATATGTCAGAGATTGAGTCGGGAGCTTTGGTGCTTAAGGAGAAGGATTTTAATCTTCAGGAGCTGGTGGACAATGTGCAGATTGTACTGGAGCCTTTGGCAAAAGCTAAGAAGCAAAAGTTTACTGTGGAGTACTATGATATTAAGGAGGCGAATCTGATTGGTGATGCAGTCAGACTTCGTCAGGTATTTATGAACCTGATTGGTAACAGTATTAAGTTTACGGATATGGAAGGCGAGATTGCTGTAAGAATCAGGCAGATAGAGTGTTCTAAGAAGAATTATGCTTCTTACATATTTGAGGTACAGGATAATGGAATCGGTATGTCCGAGGAGTTTGTTCAGAAGACAATCTATGAGCCGTATGCCAGAGAAGAGGCAGATACGGTTTCAAAGACAGAGGGAAATGGTATTGGTATGAGTATCACCAAGAGAGTTTTGGACGAGTACAAGGCAACCTTGGAGATTGAGAGTGAGCAGGGAAAGGGAAGCTTATTCAGAATTCATATTGATTTGCCGATTGATATCCAAAAGAGTACAATACCGATGGATGTTGATGGTTTCCCGACATTGCTGGATGCAACAGGAAAGAATATTCTTGTTGTAGAGGATAATGAGATTAATATGGAAATTATGCAGGAGATATTGGGAAGAACCAGTGCCAATATCATCTGTGCGTGGAATGGTGAAGAGGCATATCAGATATTCCAGGAGTCAAAGAAGGGATATTTTGATTTGATTTTTATGGATATTCAGATGCCTGTTATGAATGGTTATGAGACTACCAAGGCGATTCGTGCGTTGCTTCGAGATGATGCAAATGTGCCGATTGTAGCCATGACGGCTAATGCATTTTCGCAGGATATTGAAAAGTCCATTGAGTGTGGCATGAATGACCATTTATCAAAGCCTGTGGAGATAGACGAGCTGTTTGCTAAGATGTATTATTATTTACATATGACGGATGAAAAAGAGAAATTAGATAAAGAAGAATAAGGATTTACGAAAGAAGGATTAAGCAAGTTATGAATAAGAGTAAGCTTGCCAGATTAGGCGAGATTTTAGAGGAGAATGTAAAGAGCGGACATATTGCGGGAGGTAATGTGGCTGTTATGTACAAGGGAGAGGAGATTTACTACGCAGAGGCAGGCTACGCCGATATTGCAGGTGGCAGGAAGATACAAAGAGACAGTATCTTTCGTCTGTACTCCATGTCAAAGCCGATAACGGCAGCAGCAGTTATGCTGTTAGTTGAGCGTGGAATGCTGGATATGCTGGACCCGATTGCAAAGTTTATTCCAACCTTTGAGCATATGACAGTGGCAACTGCGGAGGGGGATGTGGCAGCAGTCAGACCTGTTACCGTTAAGGACTGTATGTGCATGACCTCGGGACTGCCTTATGGAACAGACCCTGATTTGTCAAGTCAGGATGTGGGCAAGGTTTTTGATGAGATGTATGACAGGTTGTATACAGACAATCAGATGTCTACTGTGGAATTTGCGATAAAGCTTGGTAATTGCAGATTAGACTTTGAGCCTGGAACACATTGGAGATATGGCACCAGCGCAGATGTCTTAGGTGCTGTAGTAGAGATTGTCAGTGGGATGCGTTTTGGGGATTTCCTACAGAAGGAATTCTTCGAGCCTTTAGGAATGAAGGATACAGGCTTTGGAGTGCCTGCCCAGAAGCTGGACAGATTGGTTGTAGCTTATGAGGAGACACCAGAGGGATTAATTGAATATCATGGTAATCACTTAGGTATTATCAACCATATGGATAAGGAGAATGCGTTTCAGTCGGGCGGCGCAGGTTTAGTGTCTACCATTGACGATTACGAGAAATTCACGCAGATGCTTATGAATAAGGGAAGCTACGAGGGAAGAACTTATCTGGCACCTAGAACAGTGGAGTTTCTGACACATAGCAGATTAACACCGTCACAGCAGGAGAATATGAACTGCTGGGAGAGTCTGGCAGGCTTTACCTATGGTAATCTGATGCGTATTCTTGATGACCCTGCAAAGGCAGTGATTAACGGTTCTATGGGCGAGTATGGCTGGGATGGCTGGCTCGGACCTTATTTTGCAAATATGCCAGAGGAGGACGTGACATTCCTTTTGATGGTGCAGAGAAAAGATACAGGAACCTTTGATGTGACAAGAAAGCTGAGAAATGTGTTGGCAACAGCATTAGAGTAATAGAGAGCAGACCGCTTGGAAAGCGGTCTGTTTGCACACTCGCGCAAGAGGATGAAGTCGCTAATGCGACTGCGCTCGGCGCAACGATTAAACCGTGTTTAATCGATTATTCAGTATATGGCGGAAAGGTAAAGATATTATATGATAGTGAAGGATTTGCAGGGCATATGGGAGTTATGCCTTGATGAAAAGAAGCAGTATAGTGTGCCACCTAAGGGAGAGGATACGATTTGTCTGCCAAACAGTACGGCAAATGCAAAGAAGGGCGTTTGCAAGACAGAGCCGACGACGGATTTTATGACAGACCAGTATTATTTTGAAGGTTATGCGTGGTATACGAGAGAAATAAAGGTGGAGGAGAGCTGGACAGATAAGAAGCTTACTTTATTCTTGGAAAGAACTCGTATATCAACGGTGTACATAGACGGTGTGGAGTTGGATACACAGGATAGCTTGTGTGGCTATCATAAGCATGATTTGACAGGAAAGTTATCAGCAGGTGCACATAGATTGACAATTAGAGTGAACAATACGGATTATCCAACCCGCGGTGGTCATATGACTTCGCCTGATACCCAGACGAATTGGAATGGAATCGTAGGACGTATTGAATTACAGATTCGTGAGCAGGTTTATCCTGAGAATGTGCAGGTGGATGCCAAGACTGTAGATAAAGTGTGCGTGAGCGCCGATGTTGCAGGGCTTTCAGAAGGAGAGGCGCAGGTCGTGATTCGCCGTAAGTCTGGAGATGTGTTGTATGAGGTGTCGCATTCTTTTGATGCTGGTAAGCTTGAGGTTGAACTTGCATTGGCTGGCGAGGATTTATTATGGGATGAGTATCATACCAATCTTTTAGAGGCAGAGGTAAGTGTTGCAGGCGAGAGCGAGCAGGTTTGCTTTGGTATTCGTAAGCTTTCCTGTGATAAGCGTCGCCTGCTTGTAAATGGTAAGCAGATTTTCCTGCGTGGTAAGCATGATGGACTGGTATTTCCAAGCACTGGCTTTGCGCCGATGACGGTAGAGGAGTGGAAAAAGGTATTTGCGACTGCGATGGAATACGGTATTAATCATTACCGTTTTCATACCTGCTGTCCACCCGATGCGGCATTTGCGGCAGCAGATGAGATGGGAATCTATATGGAGCCTGAGCTTCCTTTCTGGGGAACGATTGCAGCACCTGGAGAGGAATATTATAACGAGAGTGAGCAGGCATATTTAATTGAGGAGGGCTATCGTATTTTAAGAGATTTCGGTAATCATCCTTCCTTTGTTATGCTCTCAATGGGGAATGAGTTGTGGGGGAATAAGGAGCGTATTAACAGCTTCCTGCACAATTATAAGAAAGTGGATAGCAGGCATTTGTATACGCAGGGTTCTAATAATTTCCAGTGGGTGCCTGAGGTTCTTGAAGATGAAGATGTATTCTGTGGAGTGCGTTTGTCAAAGGAGAGACTGTTTAGAGGCTCTTATGCTATGTGTGATGCGCCGCAGGGGCATATTCAGGTAGCACCGCCTGATGCGTGTCATAATTATGATGAGATTATTGTACCGTCTAAGCTTGGTGAGGGTACAGCGACAGACGGATATATAGAGATTCAGTACGGAACAGGAGTGAAGAAGGTTAAGGCAGAAGGCGGAGAGCAGGAACTTAACCCTGAGGTGCCTGTGATTTCCCATGAGGTGGGACAGTATGACTTTTTCCCTGACTTTTCAGAGCTTGGACGCTATGAAGGTTCGCAGCAGCCTTTCTATCTGAAGGTATATCAGGAGCGTATGGAGAAGAGTGGAACCTTTGCGCAGTGGCAGGATTTCTTCAAGGCTACAGGAGCATTGGCACTTGACTGCTACCGAAGAGAGATTGAAACAGCACTTAGAACAAGAGAATTAAGCGGTTTTCAGCTTCTTGATTTGCAGGATTTCCCTGGACAGTGCGTGGCATTAGTCGGTGTTTTGAACGCATGGATGGAGTCAAAGGGATTAATTTCTGCAGCTGATTGGAGACAGTTCTGTAATGATGTGGTTATCTTAGCGGAGTTAGAGAGCTTTGTGGTAAGTGCAGGGCAGAGAATAGAGATGCCTGTAAAGCTGTCCGTATGTAATTGGGATGCCTTTGCAGGAAGTGAATTGCAGTATCGGGTATACTGTGAGGATTGTGTGAACTTGCGGGAGAGTGCTGGTAAGAACGTGTTGAGCAGCAAGACTGCCAGTATGATTACATCAGGTAGTTTGAACGTTAACAAGGACAGTGAGCGCTTGTGTGAAGCAGGAGTGGTTTCCTTTGCGATTCCTGCATTAGAGAAGCCTTGTAAAGTAAAGATAGAGCTTGCGATTGCAGGAACAGAGTATAAGAATGTTTACGAGCTTTGGGCGTATCCTGAGTATGAGGTTAAGATTTCAGAGACAGAGATTGTCTGTGCTGGTAAGACGGTTCGCATTGTTCGCTCCTATGAGGATGCCTTGAACTGCCGCAGGGATGGAATTGCCTGTATTTATGTTCCTGTGCAGACAGCGGCAGATATTGAGGGAACTTATTGCACGGACTTCTGGAACTATCCGATGTTTAGGTCTATCTCAGAAAGTATGGGACGCAAGGTACCTGTAGGAACACTGGGATTGTATATTCGTAAGGATGAGTTAGGAGATTTTCCATGTGAAGCTCATTCTACTCCACAGTGGTTTAACCTTGTGATGCATAGTCATTGTACGGTATTGGACGGTCAGGATGACGTACGTCTGCTGGTTCAGCCGATTGATAATGTGGAGCGCTGTCATAAGCTTGGCATGCTTTATTATCAGGGGGATGTACTGGTATGTACTTCACGTTTGTGGGAGATAAGTGACCATGTAGAGGTAAAGGCATTTGCGAAGATGTTGTCTGAGATGGTTGGAGGAAATGTCAATACTATTGGCAAGATAGGATAGCGGGAGTGTAAGCAAGATGAAAAAGGCAATATTTTGGGATAGTGATGGGACTTTGCTATATGGAAATGAGTCTTTTAAATGTTCATTGATAAGAGCTTTTCAGAAGTTTGGATATTCGTTGGAAGAAGATAATGCCAGAAATTTTATGAGGAGTGTATGCTCATGGTATGTACCTGAGAAGGACCATTCTGATAAAAATGGAGAAGAATGGTGGGAAGAGTTGCTTGGAGAGATTCGTGGATTTTGTGAAGGATATGAAGTAGCCAAGGCAAGAGATTTTTGAGTATGCAATTTCGCAGGCGGGGAACCCAGAAGTAAAATATATGATTGGAGATAGTCCGATGGCGGATTATGAAGGCGGATTAGAAGCAGGGATGATTCCAATTCTTGTTCATAATAAAGTAGATGGAAAGGTATGTTGTGAACAGCTTACAGATTTGTTTGATGTAATTAGGGAGGAAAGAGTAGATGAGACTTGATGGATTTGGATTGGAATGGTCATACAGAAATCGCATTGTATGTTGATACCTTTGAAGAAGTTGATGAAGAGTATGCCAAGGCTATCAGCAAGGGCGCAATCTCTGTTCTGGCACCTGAAACAGAGCCTTGGGGACAAAGAACCTGCTATATCGCCGACCCAGAAGGGAATTTGATAGAGATAGGTTCGTTTAACAGACCGTTTGGGAGGTAAATGGCGGTTTAGTTGCTCATCGCGTGGCTATATGAATGAGAGTTCATTTGAAATATTCTATGGAAGATGAGGTACAGTAAATTAAATTTTCTTCTGGTACCTCGAATACTCTATAATTTTGCTGATTTGTGCCCCTTCTTATGTAGCGTCTAGGTACAGACTAAAATAATCTTTTGTAGGATATCGAAAAGCAGTAAAATCTATATCCTAGAGTAAGAAAAATACTCCAGTACCTCAAAATACCGTAGGAATGATAGGAATTCCTTATATTCGAGGTCTTACGATGTTTTTTGTATTTCTGTACCTTGTAGGTAGGTCTGGCTAAATCACAATTTCCCTATGAGTATACCAGAGCAAGCTTTTCGTTTACTGTATACCATTTTGATTTGAAATGTATGGAAAATAGCTAGAATGGGTGTACCAGGGCAAGTTTTTCGTTTGCTGTATACCATTTTTGGCAGAAATCCAAGAAAAATAGCCCGCTTAGGTGTACCACAGTAAAATTAATTGTTACTGTATACTTTTGTTTATGTTCCAGATAGATATTGTCATGGCTCTTGCTGTCATGCCGCATTTGCACCCCGCCGTGCCGCATTCGCAACTGCCTACGGCACTTGCTCATCGCACGGCTTCGCCGTATCCCTCTGCATAAGACTGCCTTCTGGTGAGCAAGCTCCCACAGACAATTCAAGTACATAGGTGCATGGCTCATGTAAACTATCATGTTACATTTTGCTATGAAAATGCAATTTTCATGAGGTGTAATTATCACACAGAATATGACATAATTTTATTATTCCAAAGGCCGATGGGAAATAAAATGATATGGAGTGAATGTAATGAGTTTAGGTGGTAATATACAATTTTTAAGAAAGCAAAAGAGAATGACACAGGAGCAGCTTGCTGAAAGAATGCAGGTTTCGCGCCAAACGGTGTCTCGCTGGGAGTCGGATGAGGTGATTCCTGAGCTAAACAAGCTGGTAGATATGAGTGAATTGTTTTCCTGCAAACTAGATGCACTGATTCGGGAAAATATGGCGGCGTTAGAGGACATTTATTCAGAAGTCAGAATTACAAGAATGAAACCATTTACTATGGCACGTTATGTGATGGTAACGCCCAATCCTGAGGATGATGTGAATTATTATATGGATAATTGGGCGAGAAATTGTGGGTTGCTTAGCATGTATCCTGATGCAATGAGGATAGGATGGGATTTTCCATATGTTTCGTCAGAGTTGCAGAATCGTTTTGGATTACGAGGATATGTTGCGGCGTATGTGATACCTGAGGGCTTTGAGACAGATTATCCAGGGGTGGAGTATGCACAGCAGATAGAGGCTGATTATGCGGTTATTACAGTCTATGACCCCTTTCAAAATGCTTTTGAAAGGATACCCAACGCGTATAAGAGAATTATGCAGTATTTGCAGGCAAATAATTTTAGAGAAAAGCCGCAGGAGAAGATATTAAGCTGTTTTGAGCATGTATATGAAAAGGATGGAATTACATGTATGGATGTTTATATTCATGTGGACAGTGTGTCGAAGGCTGATAGCTTTACAACATTTGGATAGGGGGAGAAAATATGGAAAAAACAGCAAGCCAAATACAAAAAGAAAGAACAAAAGAATTAGAGGAAAAGGCAAATGAACTTATAAAGAAGTGCAATGTAGCAACGCTCACTTCAATTAATGAGAAAGGATATCCAAGAACCTGTCTTCTTTCGATAGCAAGGGCTGATGGATTTTCAGATGTTTACTTCGTGACGTCAAAACGTTCCGATATTAATGGTAAGGTTACACATTTTGAGGCAAACTCCAAAGCCAGTGTTTGTTATTTCCTTGGTGGAGATAGTGTAACGCTCATTGGAGAGGTGGAATTCATAGAGGATAAGGAACTTCAGGAAGCAGTATGGAATGAAACGGATAGAAGATTTTTTAAAAAAGGGATTGAAGACCCTAAGTTTAGGTTAATCAAGTTTCATACAAAGGAGGCGACCTTCTGGATAGAAGGCAAATTCAGAACCTGTAAGTATAAATAAAGAGCCAGACGCGTAGACGCAGAGCCAATTATCGAAGAGATAGTTTGCTCTGCGTTTTTTGGAGGAATATTATGGAGAAGCTTTTATTAGAAGAATACGGATTGGAAGTGACAGCACTTGAAAAATCAGCAGTTGGTGCAGGTTCGGATACATGGTTTGTGACCTGTAAGGATGGGCGATATGTGATGAAATATCCTTGTGAAAGTGAAATCAATCATCCAGAGCAAGAGCCAATGCTATGTGAGTATCTTTTAAAATGTGGAATACCTGCTTGTCAGTTTTTGAAGAACAAACATGATGAATATCTGTCAAAGGATAGTCAGGGGAGAGTCTTTCATGTGCAGAGATTTATAGAGGGCAGGATGTGTGAATGGAACACAGCACCAAAGTGGCTGCTTATGCAATCAGCGGCAATGCTTGGACGAATCCATACGGTATTAAAGAATTATTGGGGACTGCCAATAGGAATTGGTGAGGATTTCTTTCGTTGTATGACACCTGAAAATGCGCTGAAATCGTATGAGAATTCTTTGCGTATTGCAATGGAACAGAAGGATGAAGAGGTTATTAAAGACTTGCAATATCGCATTGAGCTTATGAGAAGCTTTCCTGAATATAAATTCGATACAAGAAGACTGACCTGTCAGAGTACCCATGGAGATTATTTTATTAGTCAGCTATTATGTGGGGAAAATAAAATTAATGCAGTGATTGACTGGACGACAGCCTGTGTGCATCCTGTTGTGTGGGAGATTGTCAGGTCATATGTCTATGCTGCTCCTTCCTGTAAGGATGGGGACATTGCGATAGAGGAGTTTGTCCAATATGTAGGTGAGTACTGTAAATATGCTGAACTTTCAGAGTATGACATTGAGAATATGGCAGCAGTTTTTTATTACCAAATTGCAGTATGTGATTATTATGGGCAGTATTATGGAACGGATGCGGACAACCGCTATATTTATTTACAACAGGCAAGGCTTTCTACAAAGCTATTAAAATGGTTTGAAAAGAATGAGAAGGAATTGAAATTATGCTTACATCAATATTGGAAGAAACAATCGTTACAGGTAATTGGCAGGCAGTAGAAAAGGCAGGCAAGGGGGTAACCGTGTATGAGTATCAATTACCCCTCATTAGAATTCGGAAGAAAGACAGTGTCTTTTTTGGAAATACATTGCTTTCGGTACTGGCTTGGTGTCATGCCAATTTTCTTCTTAAACTGGGCAGACAGATATTCGCCATGGCAATAGCCTGTTTCGTGGGCAATGTCCATAATTGACATGCTTGTCGTGGATAACAGAATTTGAACATGACGAATTTGAATATTGTTCAAATAAGTGCTGTAGGTCATGCCGAGCTGTGCATGAAAAAGGCGCGAAAAATATCCTGTAGAGAATCCTGCATACTGCGCAACCTCGTCAATAGAAGGAGATTCCTTATAATGGTCCTCCATATAGACGATGGCATTGATAATTGGTGTGGTGAGAGTCATAGGATTCAATTTTAATTGATCTGGGATATGTTCCTCCATAATCGTAGTAAAAAGGCGAAACAGCATACCTTGCAGGATGAATTCCTTATAGGGAGTATCCTTTTGGTATTCCTCTAAGATGTCGAAGAACATACGCTTGAGCTTCTCCTGAGATTTTTCATTAAAGTGATAAACAAAGGTTTCGTATAGCTGCTGAAAGGTATGCTGTCCAACCCTTTGGATAAAAGGCTCTACGAATTCAGGAGAAAATTTAATCATGATTCGTTCATATGGTTCATCGTAATCTGCAAGGGTACGGTGGAGAATGTAAGGCGGAAGCAAAGCCACATCCCCTGCCTGATAGGAGTAGGAATACATAGGCGTGATGGTTCTACGATGTCCCTGTAAGGTGATACCGATATTGTAATGGTCGGTAGCCATTTGTAAGGAATCCATATGATAACGTTCCTTGAAATAAATATGAGTTACGACAATCTGCTGTCCCTGTGGTAATGGCGTTGGCATAAAGCACCTCCCTTGTGATAATGATAGTATGTCATAAAATCTCAAATTGAGCAAGAATTGTATAAAGAAAACAAATGAAAAACTGCAATTTAATAACTAAAATATATAATATAGAAGAAATGGAGGCGTGGTGATAGAGATGGAAGGAAATGAGTGGTTATTTTGTCCTGTATGCAATAGTAAGACCAGAATACAGATACGAAAGGATACAGAATTAAAGAATTTTCCTCTTTTTTGTCCAAAATGCAAGAAAGAAACATTAATTAATGTAGAACAACAAAGGATTTTAGTGGTAAAATAGTAATATAAAGGATTTAGGAAAAGAGTTTTGAGTGCAAATAAATAATTAATAAGAGCCAGACGCAATGACGTGGTAACGTATAGACGCAGAGCCGATAAAGTGTGAGGATTCATATTTTATTGGCTCTTTTTAGGTGCACGATATCAGTGGCACTAAGAAGAGAAAGGATATTTGCAACGATGAATGGAACGATTTTACTAGACAATGAGAAACAGGCAAACAAAACAGTGGCGAAGGTCATGGGAAGTACCTTTTTGATATTTTCTTTGATTTATTTGCTGAATGTATTGAACATCTTTGTTATTAGAGATGTAATTATGAATACGGCATATATCGGCAGCAGTATATTTTTATTGCTTCCTGCAGTAATGACCAATGTATTACGACTGGACAAGGTATATGTGAAGTATATTAATGTGGTAAGTGCAGCTTTCTTTGTAACACTTCTTAGTATCACATTAACTTATCATGTGGTGGTAATTTATGTGTACCCTATCGCAATAGCTAGTCTTTATTTTTCCAAGCGACTGAATGTTTTTGCAACAGCTCTTACAGTAGCAGGAGTATCAATTGGGCAGATTTTGGCATTTTATATGGATACCTTGCAGGATGATAATTTCACGGTGTTATATGACACAATCGTCTGGGGCGTGATTCCAAGGGCAATGGTGCTGATTGCAGTGGCAGTCATATTCACGATGCTATGCTCTAGGACAGTGGCTTTATTAAAGAATCTCAAGGATACGGCAGATGAATTGTCCAATTATCATAAGGAAATGGTTATGGGGTTTGCAACTCTGGTGGAGAATAAGGATGGCAGCACGGGCGGGCATATTAAGAGAACTACCTTGTATGTAAAGCTTTTGGCAGAGGAACTGCAAAGCAGAGGTTATTATGAAGATATTTTAACAAAAGAATATATGAGTAATCTGTGTATGGCGGCACCAATGCATGATGTTGGAAAGATTTCTGTGCCAGATGTGATTTTGCAAAAGCCTGGAAGGCTTACGGATGAAGAGTTTGCAACGATTAAGCTTCATACTTCCAATGGCGGGAGGATTATTCAGGAGACCTTTGGACATTTGGGAAATGAGCAGTATACACAGATGGCGTATGAGGTGGCAAAGTACCATCATGAAAAGTGGAGCGGCAAGGGCTACCCTGAGGGCTTGAAGGAGGAGGAAATCCCCCTTTGTGCAAGGATTATGGCGATTGCAGATGTGTTTGATGCAGTATCGGAAAAACGCTGCTATCGTGATGCGATGCCGTTGGAGCAATGCTTTGCAATTATAGAAAATGGTAAAGGTACGGATTTTGACCCGCTTTTAACAGAAATATTTCTGGATATTAAGGAACGGGTAATAAAGGCGCATAAAGAGGTTAGTAATTGATAGTTAGAACCGATTGGTGTATTTCGCTTACCGAGAGGTAGAAGGGAGAAGATAGAATATGAGTTTACTGATGCAAAATGAGAAGGAAGCTAATTTATTAGTTGCAAAGGTTATGAGAGTTACATTTCTCATTTTTTCATTGATTTATCTGCTGAATGTAATTGGAATATTTGTAGTAGATAAGGGGATTATGACAATTGCTTACCTAGGTGGAAGTGTTTTACTGTTGTTGCCCACCGTGTTGATTAATGCTTTGAAAAAGGAAGGCAGTTACATCAAATATCTGAATGTGGTTTGTGCATCCATATATGTGACACTGCTTAGTATTACGCTTACCTATCATGTTGTGGCGATTTATGTGTATCCGATTGCGATTGCCAGTCTGTATTTTTCAAAGAGACTGAATGTAGTGGCAACTGGGCTTACTGTTGTGGGTGTTTCGGTAGGACAGATTCTGGCATTTTATATGGATACCCTGCAGGATGATAATTTTACGGAGTTTGATGATGTCATTATATTCGGAGTGATTCCGCGAGCACTGGTATTGATTGCTGTAGCGGCGATTTTTACGATGCTTTGCAGCAGAACGGCAGCGATGCTTTCTAATCTGTTGGGGGCGGAGGAACAGAAGAAAATGTTCAAGCGTATGCAGGAAATGAAGGAAAATGCCTCCAAGACCTCAGAGGTAATGTTTGGCATGGTTACAGAGCTTTCAGGAATTACAGAGGCTTCCCTGCAGGCAAATCAAAGCATTGCCAAGGAGACAGAACGTTTGCTTCAAGGCTCGACACAGAATACCATGGCTGTGGAGAATGCAGATGGAAAGATTCAGGATATTACAGAGCAATTGGAAGGTCTTAGCAGTATGAATCATAAAACGGCGCTGCTAACGGACCAGATTGAGGAGAACACGAAGGAAAATCAGAAACGAATGAAGGAAGCAACTGCCAGCATGGAGCAGATACATAGCAGTACCAATGACTGTAAGAAGATTATTAGTACATTAGGCGAGGAGTCAAAGGAGATTATTGGAATTGTAGAAACTATAACACAAATATCCAGCCGTACCAATATATTAGCTTTGAATGCGTCCATAGAGGCGGCAAGAGCGGGAGAGCATGGAAAGGGTTTTGCGGTGGTTGCAGAAGAGATTCAGAAGCTTTCAGAGCAGACAAAAACTGCCGTTGAAAGCATAGGAAATATCGTCCATGAAGTGGTAAGAAATACAGAAAATGCAGTTACGGCTATGGAGCAGAATGCTGAGAATACACAAAAAGGAATGGAGAGCATTCAAAAGGCAAATGAGTCCGCAACGATAATCACTGCGTCAAATGAAGAATTGGCAGGGCAGATACATGAAATTGATAAGGCGGCTGAAATCATTCGTAAAAAGAGTGAAGAGGCTTCTGATAATATGAAGCAGATTCATAGTAATACGCAGGAAAATTGCAGTGCTGTTGAACAAGTATCAGCATCGACACAGGAGAATAGTGCGGGAACAGAGAGTCTTGCGGAGATTGTGAAGCAGATAAGGGAGCTTTCGGAGCAGTTGAATGAGGTGGTTCAGGGGTAAACTCCAAAAAAAGCAAATACGAGCTTTGTAGTGTGCAGGCAGTTCAAGGTAATACCTCCAAAATCCAAATGCTGCGCATTTGTCGGAGTGTTACTTCCAGAAAGCAAATATGAGCTTTGTAGTGTGCAGGCAGTTCAAAGTAATACCTCCAAAATCCAAATGCTGCGCATTTGCCGTATCACTGCGCGATACTAAAAGATTTTGTCGGTAAACCACTCCAAAAAAAGCAAATACACGCTTTGCGTGTGCTTGCTTTTTTTCTTGGAGTGGTTTACATAATGAAATGTAAAAAACAGGTCTTGTATCTCTAAAATCCATGTGGTAAGGTGGAAGTGATGAAAGGGGAGCATAAAGCTTTATTAAAAAATCGAACAAATATACGAAATATATGTTGACAAACCCGAACAAATGTTTTAATATAATTACAGATGAACACTTGTTTGGAATTGTTTATATGGAGAAGGAGATCGGAATCATGGAAAGAGAAGAGAAGTTAAAAGCCCTTGATGCGGCATTAGGACAGATTGAAAGACAGTATGGTAAGGGAGCAGTTATGAAGCTGGGAGACCCTGCCGCACAGATGAATGTTGAGACATTTCCAACAGGCTCATTGAGCTTAGATATAGCATTAGGTTTAGGTGGTATTCCTAAGGGACGTATTGTAGAGATTTACGGACCAGAGTCTTCAGGTAAGACCACAGTTACATTACATATGATTGCAGAGGTACAGAAGAGAGGCGGTATTGCAGGATTTATTGATGCGGAGCATGCATTAGACCCTGTATACGCGAAGAATATTGGTGTTGATGTAGATAATCTTTACATTTCACAGCCTGATAACGGAGAGCAGGCATTGGAGATTACAGAGACTATGGTACGTTCAGGTGCCATTGATATTGTAGTAGTAGACTCTGTTGCTGCGCTTGTGCCTAAGGCAGAGATTGATGGTGATATGGGAGATGCACATGTTGGTTTGCAGGCGAGATTGATGTCACAGGCATTGCGTAAGCTGACGGCAGTGATCAGCAAGTCTAACTGTACAGTTATCTTTATTAATCAGCTTCGTGAGAAGGTTGGTATTATGTTTGGTAACCCTGAGACCACTACTGGTGGACGTGCATTGAAGTTCTATTCATCAGTAAGACTTGATGTTAGACGTATTGAGTCTTTGAAGCAGAGTGGCGAGGTTACAGGTAACAGAACAAGAGTTAAGGTTGTTAAGAATAAGATTGCACCTCCATTCAAAGAGGCTGAGTTTGACATTATGTTTGGAGAGGGTATTTCTACTGTTGGCGATATTCTTGATTTGGCAGCTAATGTTAACATCATTGTTAAGAGCGGTGCGTGGTATGCCTATGAGGGTAATAAGATAGGTCAGGGTAGAGAGAATGCGAAGCAGTTTTTGAAGGACAATCCTGAGATTTGTGCTGAGGTAGAGAATAAGGTACGTCTGCACTATGGCTTACAGGGCGCGGTAGAAGAGACTGCTAAGCCTGCGAAGAAGGCTGCTGAGGCAGAAGCATAATGATTGTTACTGATATTACAGAAGCAACCAAAGCTAAGTATAAGATATTTATTGATAATGAATTCGCCTTTGTATTATACAAAGGCGAATTGCGTACATACAAGATTAAGCAGGGGGAGGAACTTTCAGAGCAGGCATATGATGCTATTATGCAGGAGGTTCTACCTAAACGTGCGAAGCTACGTTGTATGAATCTTCTTAAGAGTCGGGAGTATACGAAGGAGCAGATGCGCATCAAGCTTCGTCAGGGCTTTTATCCTGAGACGGTAATTGATGAAGCGATAGATTATGTGATGTCCTTTGGATATATAGATGATAGAAGATATGTGGAACAGTATATTCGATATGCTAGTCAGACTAAGAGTAAGAAGCAGATAGAGCAGGATTTGTTACGAAAGGGTGTTAGTAAGCGTGATATATCTGATGGCTTTGTGCAGGCTTTCGAAGATGAGACAACAGACCATGAACTGGAGTTAATCGATAGATTGATTGAGAAGAAGCGTTATGATAGCCAAACTGCTACGCAGGAAGAACGACAAAAAATGGTGTCGTTTTTATACAGAAAAGGGTTTTCTTTGGACAAAATTTATAAAGCTGTAGGCAGAATGGACTGAATTTTTGAAAGGTTTATATACAGATTCTGCCGTAATACTTGACATAACAGTTTATAAAGGTTAAAATTGTAGTGTTGTAATATCATATATATTCATATATTTTTTGATATGTTTAGATAGTGTACAATGAAAATTTAATAAGGAGGTGCTCCTGTACATGCTGCCATACGTAATAGAAGGTATTATTATTGTTGTAGTATGTGCGTTAATCGGCATTATTCTTTTCTCCAATTACAAGAAGAACGTTGAGTCTACAATTGGAAATGCTCAAGATAAGGCCAGAGAGATTATCGATGAAGCACTGAAAACTGCGGAGACTAAGAAGCGTGAGAGTCTGCTTGAGGTTAAAGAAGAGTCTATTAAGGCTAAGAATGAGCTCGATAAGGAAATTAAAGAGCGTAGAGCAGAGGCGCAGCGCTATGAACGCAGAGTTCAGCAGAAGGAAGAAAGCATCGATAAGAAATCTGACGCGATTGAGAAGAAAGAAGCTGGCTTGATTAAACGCGAAGAAGAGCTTGCGAAGCAGAAGGATGCGATTGCAAGATTGAACGAAGAGCGAGTGCAGGAACTGGAAAGAATTTCTGGATTAACCTCTGAACAAGCAAAAGAATATTTGTTAAAAATTGTTGAAGATGAAGTAAAACATGAAACTGCGGTAATGATTAAGGAATTGGAAAGCAGAGCAAAGGAAGAGGCTGATAAGAAGGCTAAGGAATATGTCGTAACAGCTATTCAGAAGTGCGCTGCAGACCATGTGTCTGAGACTGCGATTTCAGTAGTACAGCTTCCAAACGATGAGATGAAGGGAAGAATTATCGGTCGTGAGGGTAGAAATATTAGAACTCTCGAGACATTGACTGGTGTTGAGTTAATTATTGACGACACACCTGAGGCAGTAATTCTTTCAGGCTTCGATCCAATCAGAAGAGAAGTAGCTAGAATCGCTTTGGAGAAGCTGATTGTGGATGGACGTATTCATCCAGCAAGAATTGAAGAAATGGTTGAGAAGGCGCAGAAGGAAGTAGAAGTCATGATTAAGGAGGAAGGTGAGTCAGCAACTCTTGAAGTTGGTGTTCACGGTATTCATCCTGAATTAGTGAAGCTGCTTGGTAAGATGAAGTTCCGTACAAGCTATGGACAGAACGCTTTAAAGCATTCTATCGAAGTAGCACATCTTACAGGCTTGTTAGCTGCTGAGATGGGACTTGATGTAAGAATGGCTAAGAGAGCTGGCTTACTTCATGATATCGGTAAGGCAGTTGACCACGAGATGGAAGGTTCTCACATTCAGTTAGGTGCTGAGTTGTGTAGAAAGTATAAAGAGTCTGCTATTGTTATTAATGCAGTAGAGTCTCATCATGGCGATGTAGAAGCGCAGTCACTTATTGCATGTTTGGTACAGGCAGCAGATACAATTTCTGCAGCAAGACCAGGTGCAAGACGTGAAACATTAGAAACATATACAACTAGATTAAAGCAGTTAGAAGAAATAACCAACAATTTTAAGGGCGTAGATAAGTCTTTTGCTATTCAGGCAGGTAGAGAAGTTCGAGTAATGGTAGTTCCTGAGCAGATTAATGATTCTGATATGATTTTACTTGCTCGCGATATTTCAAAGCAAATCGAGGATGAGCTGGAGTATCCGGGACAGATTAAGGTTAATGTTATCAGAGAATCTCGCGTCGTTGATTACGCAAAATAATTCGATGAAACAAATCAACTGAATAAGCAGACCGCTAAAAATCAAGAAAATACTGGTTTTTAGCGGTTTTTTAATTCTACATGAATGATGAAAGGAGAACACATGTCAAACGAAGTAAAACGTTTAAAACGAACCCTCCTATGTGAAGGTTCAATCACAAAATATTATAGAGATACAGTAGAACTTCCAAACGGTAACACTGCCGAGTGGGATTTTATAGGACATAACGGTGCAGCGGCGTGCGTAGCCGTATTGGATGATGGCAGACTTTTAATGGTATCACAGTATAGGAATGCTTTAGAACGTGAGACGATAGAGATACCTGCAGGAGGGTTGAAGACACCTGATGAACCGACAAGGGATGCGGCTGCAAGAGAGTTGGAGGAGGAGACAGGATATTACTGTGATGAGATTGAGTTTTTGATTTCTATTAGAACAACGGTGGCATTTTGTAACGAGAAGATAGACATATATCTTGCAAGAAACTTAAAGAAAGGCAAGCAGCATTTGGATGAGGATGAGTTCCTGAATGTGAAGGCTTATACTTTAGCAGAACTGGAAGAAATGATATATGCAGGAACCCTACAGGATTCCAAGACAATCGCTGCTATTTTAGCTTATAAGAATAAATTTGTAAAATAGGACATAGTATGTATAAAGCATTGACGAAGTTTGGTGAGTGAATGGATTTATATGATAATGTGTCAGCATATAAAGATAATAGTATCCGAAGTATAAGTGATACAACGAATAAGGACAGTATGCTTGACGGAAAAAATCTGGTATTTATGACAGGTTTTTGCGCAGGGATGCTGTTTTTTTACCTTGCGGGAGATGCCTTTTGTAAAGAAGTTGGACGGATGTATTTGGAAACCCTGTGGCAGATAAAACGAATGGAGCCAGCTAAGGAAGGGCTGCTTATATATATATTAGAAAGTCGTATAAGACAAGCGCTATTATTGTTTATCATGGCAACAGGGAGGCTGAGTAAGCCAATATTTTATATTGTAATTGCAATAGCAGGCTTTGCTACAGGAGTTCTTATGCTGATAGCTGCATATCAGTTGGGATTTCTGGGTATACTGATTAGTGTTGGAATGGTATTTCCACAAATGATTTTATATTTTATGGCATTCAAGCTAATGTTTGAGGAGCATTACTATGGTGACGCAAATAATTACCATAAGAGTAATGTAATAACACAGACAGGGTGGCATAAAATTGGACGAACTTTTTTGAAATTCTTAAAATGTGCATTGTATATTTTGGTAGGTGTTCTTCTTGAAACTTACATAAATACCTGGCTGATGCAGAAAATATTATTATTCTTGTAATAAAACAGACTAGATATAGAAGCGAATAAATGGAGCACATACTATATCTATTATCAACAAATAATTGTTGTAAAATTATTAAAAATAACTGAAAAAATGTTTGATTTTATGTAAAATTACAGATATAATAGAAGTAGGCATGAGGGGGTAGATATTAAATACTTTAGAGGAGGGTTTTCATAATTTATGGAAAGAGAAATTAACAACTTTATTTCTTATTTACATAATATCAAGAAAACTTCAAATAATACTGAACTATCATACAGAAGAGACTTAGGCAAAATGTGCCAGTATTTAGAAGAGAAAGGAATAACAAAGGTAACAGATATTACCGAAGAAGTATTAAATTCCTATATTGTGTATTTAGAGGAAAACCAATTTGCCGCCGCAACTATTTCGAGAAACGTAGCTTCTATCAAGGCTTTTTATCACTATTTAGTAAAGGAAGGTCTTGTGACAAAGGATGTTTCTGAAAGTTTGAAGGCACCAAAAATTGAAAAGAAAATGCCTGAAATTTTGACACCGGAAGAAGTTATTTGGTTGTTAGAGCAGCCAAAGGGGGACACCCCAAAAGAAATTCGCGATAAAGCTATGTTAGAGCTTTTATACGCAACAGGAATTCGCGTGACGGAACTGATTACCCTAAAAGTTTCGGATGTAAATCTGCAGATGGGATTCATCGTATGCAGAGATGGTAGCAAGGAGAGAGTAATTCCGTTCGGAGCTGCTGCCAAGAAAGCAATCACTAATTACTTGGAGCATTCAAGAAATGTTATGGTGCTTGATATGCGCTCAGATATCTTATTTGTAAACTGTTCAGGTCAGCCTATGAGCAGACAGGGCTTCTGGAAGTTAATCAAATACTATGCTAAGAAGGCTGGTATCGTAGCGGACATTACACCACATACATTGAGGCATTCGTTTGCTGCTCATTTAGTAGAGAATGGGGCAGATTTGCGAAGCGTACAGGAGATGTTGGGACACTCAGACATTTCAACAACTCAGGTATATGCAAATATGTCACATAACAGAATACGTGAGGTTTATGCGAAAGCACATCCAAGAGGATAGTAATTGATAAAAAACGAGTAGGTCAACCTACTCGTTTTTTATTTCAGGTGGCACAAGACCAAATTATATTCAATTAATTATGCTCAGCAATATGATAAATCAATTCTTCTGTATCATTCCAGCCAAGGCAAGGGTCTGTAATAGATTTACCGTAGATATGCTCACCAATCTTCTGGCAGCCTTCTTCTAAGTAGCTCTCAATCATAACACCCTTAACAAGCTTATGGATATCAGGATTCAACTGTCTTGAAAGCATAATCTCCTTAACAATACGAATCTGCTGCTTGAACTGCTTGTTAGAGTTATTATGGTTGGCATCTACGATGCAGGCAGGATTCACAAGGTCAAGCTCGTTATAGCTCTCTAATAAAAGATTTAAATCATCGTAATGATAGTTTGGAATACTGCGTACGTATT
>JAFUKJ010000040.1 GCA_017467805.1 Lachnospiraceae bacterium | reverse complement strand
GAAGCAGTGGCAAAGTCACATCAGGGCTTTGTAAAGGAGGTATATGACCTTTATAACGGCATTAGCGATTATGAGAGAGAATATACAGAGAAGTTTGCGGCTGAAGAGGTTATGAAGTATAAGGCATGCGTGGAGAAGATGGACACGCTGGGACTTAGCCTTGAGGATGAGGTAGAGCCTGAGACTACATTAGATGATGTGATAGACAGCTTCAACACTAAGATGAATGAGCTGATGTCTCAGATTGGAACCTTAAATGAAAGAGTAGATGAAATCGCGACTGTGCAGAGCAGCAATGTAAGTACTTCAACAGAGGAAGAAAGTAATACTTCCGAGGAAGAGACAGATGAGGTTTCGGATGAGGTACTCGACCAGCTGACAGAGGATACACAGACAGCATAACAAGATGGCATACAAAGGTAAGGAGTAAGAGATATGAATCATATTAATAATCAATTCCTTTCCATTGAACAGCTTTCGAATCAATACCTGAATCAAACGAAGGTAAATCAGAATGTAAGAACTACCGAGGGGCTTAGCTTTGAAGAGGTCTTACAAGGACTTCAGTCAAAGGAAGTCAAATTTTCAAAACATGCGGTAAATAGATTAAATGACAGAAATATTGAACTTACATCTGAACAACTGGAAAGGTTAAATGATGGAGCGAGAAGGGCAGGAGAAAAGGGAATTAAAGAATCACTGGTTTTGATAGATGAGCTTGCCTTTATCGTAAATACAAGGAGCAACACAGTTATTACAGCAATGGATCAGTCAGAAACAAAAGAAAATATTTTTACAAATATTGATGGAGCCGTAATTACATAGCCGGACCTTTTAGGAGGCTAGAGCTTCTGAATGACAGAAGAAGCAAATACGGACAGGGGAAAAATAGGAGGTCATTCATTATGATGAGATCACTTTATTCTGGTGTATCAGGCTTAAAGACTCACCAGACAAAAATGGACGTTATTGGTAACAATATCGCCAACGTAAACACAACTGCATACAAGACAAAATCCATTACTTTCTCTGATATGCTGTATCAGACAACACAGGCAGCGTCAGGACCTGACCCTGAGACTCAGAAGGCAGGTACAAACGCAAGACAGATTGGTCTTGGTGTTAAGTCTTCAGCAATCAGTACATCTATTACAACAGAAGGTGCGACACAGTCAACAGGTAATCCTTTCGACTTAAAGATTACAGGTGAAGCCTTCTTCGTAGTAAGTGACGGAACTAACACATATTTCACAAGAGATGGTTCCTTCAACGTGGATTCAGCAGGATACCTTGCTATGGCAGGTACAGGCTACAACGTAATGGGTTGGACAGAGGTTGACCAGACAACAGGTAAGGTTATTCAGAATACTGTAAAGCCAATTCAGGTTATGGGTGCAGAGCATGAGACCTATGCGGCAGAAGCAACGACTCAGGCATATCTTGCAGGTATCTTGGATAAGTTCGATGATAACTTAGAGACAAATGCAGGTAAGCAGATTAACCTTCAGATTTATGATAAATTAGGTTATGAGTATAACTTAAAATTTGGTGTAACACCAATTACAGGTACAGTACAGTCTACAAAGAGTGTAACGAATACAGAGAGATTATATGAGCTTCCAGCTTCAATAGAGCTTGTTGACAATTCAACACTTACATACGCAAAAGCAACAGACGGAACAGAAATCACTAAAACAAGTATTCCAGAGGATTTATTGGAGCAAATCGAAGATGCAGCAAGAGCAGCCTACGAAGCAGACCCAACTAAAAATCCTGTTACAGTAGCAATCAACAGTGCACCAGCCAATGTGAAACCAGATACTACATTAAATTTAGGAAACACAATCAGTAACTATAGTGAGTGGAATGGAATGGCAATCACGGTTAAGTTCTCAGGTGAAACAGCGTATAAGGCAATTGATGAAAATGGAGTTTCGCTAGGATTATTAGATGCGGAAGATACTGTTTTGGAACAATTCTATGATATGGCTAATATGGCAGACATAGGTGATAAGGCTACACTTAAAACTGATTTTTCAAATGGTTTAGTTGTAACACAGAAGACATATACAGATGGTACTGACCCACAGTATTCTTTCCTGAAGACGGATGGAACAGACCTTGGTTTTGTGGTTGATTATGAGGATATTTCTAAGATGCTTGCAATTGATGCATCTCCAGAAGTATTATCCCAGTACACAAGTACAGAGGATACTACAACCGATGAAGTACTTGAAGGTCAGTATCAGGTAAAGCTGCTTTCCATGACAGATTCACAGCAGACAGAGGTTGACTTAAATGCATTTGGAGCTGACGGATTAAGCTACAATCTGGTATACAATACAGCAGATGGTACATTCAATTATGTAGGAAACCCAGGAAGCAATACAATTACTGTTAATTTATCAGCGCTGGGTACAAACTTTGAGAATCTTGAGATTGATTTCAGCAACACAGAGAATACCGATAATGGTGGAAGCTCAACAGTAGCTGCTACTAAGGGTGATGTGGATGGCTTGAATACAGGACGTAAGGTAGGAGAAATGACTGGTGTATCTATTTCAACAGATGGTACAATCTACGCAACCTACAGTAACGGACAGAGTAAGATTCTTGCACAGATTGCAGTTGCAACCTTTGCTAATGCAATGGGTCTTGCAAATGCAGGAGATAATCTCTATGAGGAAACACAGAACTCTGGTTCCTTCGATGGAGTTGGTGTAGATATTACAGCAGGCGGTACAGGATACTTAACAACGGGCGTACTGGAAATGAGTAACGTAGACCTTTCTGCTGAGTTTACTGAGATGATTACAACTCAGAGAGGTTTCCAGGCAAATAGTCGAATCATTACAGTATCTGATACACTCCTTGAAGAGCTTGTAAACCTGAAACGTTAAGCAAAGTTCAGCCAAGAATAGAAGCAATACAAAAGGTGCTTGCACAATTTTGTAGAGCTTTCTATTCTTGGACTAAGCGCCAGTTTCATGAGCAAAAGAAGCTACGCAGTAGCGGTAAGCATCGTAAGATGCGACTTATGCGAATGGCGCGCTGAACTGTTAAACCAATAGATATAGACAGGAGAGGTAACAAAATGATAGAAGTAACAAAGATTAATGGAACTAAAATACTCATAAATCCAAGTATTATTGAGGTTGTGGAGGAAACACCTGATACAGTGGTTACGTTAACCACAGGGCGAAAGCTCATTATCAAAGAAACGCGTCAGGAGCTTCAAAACTTAGTGAAAACATGGAATAAAGAGGTTTTTTGCACAACTATATGATAAAATTTCAAAAGTTTCAGTAAAATTATCAGAAAATTGTTGCAATTTATGTAACCTTTGTGTATGATATCTATAGGGGAAAGAGATAAAGTATTTCATAAATACAAAAGCGTATTTGATAAATGCTGACAAGGCATTTATAGAAGGGATGTGTAAAAGTGGATATAGCGTCTTTATTAGGTCTTATATTATGCGCTGTACTGGTTGTATTCGGTATCGTTAGTGGTGATGATGGAATGGCGGCTCTTATGTTCTTCTGGGACCCTGCGTCAGTCTTAATCACATTCGGAGGAGCATTCAGTGCATCGTTAATGTCAGTATCAATGTCTGATTTTATTGGTGGTTTGAAGAGTTTTACTTTGATTTTCAAACCAGTCAATGTTAATGTTCCAGAAATGATTCAACAAATTATAGATTTATCCAATGTAGCTAGAAAAGAGGGTTTGCTTTCTTTGGAAGAGGCAGCAGGTAACTTGGATGATCCTTTTATGAAGAAGGGTATCCTGCTGATTGTCGATGGTACAGACCCAGAGCTTGTACGAGGTATCTTAGAGTCTGAGCTTAATAGTATTGAGGGAAGACATAAGACAAAGATTGGATTTTGGGAGACAGTTTCTTCCATGGGTCCTGCTTGGGGTATGATTGGTACTCTGATTGGTCTGGTTATCATGTTACAGCATATGTCCGACCCGTCTACACTTGGTCCTTCCATGGCGGTTGCGTTAATCACAACCTTCTATGGTTCTATGCTTGCTAACTGGATTTGTACACCAGTTGCAAATAAGCTTAAGACCAATAATGGAATTGAGATTGAGGCAAAGGAAATTATGATTGAAGGCTTGCTTTCTATTCAGGCAGGTGAGAACCCACGAGTTATTGAAGAGAAGCTGAAGTCCTTCTTAGCACCTAATGAGAGAACTGCTTCAGCAGAAGAAGGAGCCGGAGGTGAGGCTTAATGGCTAGAAAGAAGGAAGAAGAGGTAAAACAGGGCCTGGACGAATGGATGGGTACCTTCTCGGATATGATGACACTGCTTATGTGCTTCTTTGTTATGCTGTTCTCGATGTCTACCATTGATGCGGCAAAGTATGATGCTGTGGCAGATTCCTTCCAGCAGACCATTAGTATCTTTAAAGCAGGTGCGCAGGCAATTGGTGATGGTATCCTGATTAGTAATGGTGTCAGCCAGCTCAATCAGCTGGATGAATACATAAACAGTACTGGTAAGGTGGCGGAGAGCGATTCGGATTCATTGGAGTTTGAGGAAAATGCTCAAGGCAAGTCGAGCGCGGAAGCTGCTCAGGCGCTTGACGAGAAGTACAAAGAGCTTCTCGAAAAGATGAAAGATGGCAAGGCTACAGCAGAAGATGTCGAAGAACTTATGGGAGCGATGGCAGCATTGGAAATAGCCGAAGCGCTTGCAGGTATTGACAAAGAGAAACTTGCGGAGCTTTTGGATAAGCTTGAAAAGGGAGAAGATTCAGGTGTGACCATAGAGGAACTGCTAGGAGCTATGGCAGAATTGGAATTAGCCGAAGCACTTGCGGGAATTGATGATGAAAAGCTTGCCGAGCTATTGGCTGAGATGTTAGCAGAACAAGAAAAAGGCGAAGATTCAAGTATGACTCTGGAAGAGTTATTGGAAGCTTTGGCAGGGCTTGCTAAGGAAGAAGCAATGGCTGGCATAGAGGAAGATAAGATGGCAATGTCAGAATCTTTGGCAGAACTGATTGCAGAGAGTGTTAGCGAGAGCATGATGGAGGATGAAATAGAGGTTAGCTTTAATTCAAACTTCGTATTATTAACACTGAATGGTTCATTCCTCTTTGACTCAGGAGAGGCAACCTTGAAGGGGGAAGCGATTCCTGTATTAAAGAAGATTGGTGTATTGCTGACAAAGTATGCAGACCATACCATCGAGATTGAGGGGCACACAGACTCTGTTCCGTTAAATGGCGGAAGATATCAGAACAATGATGTATTAAGCAGCTACAGAGCTTTAGCGGTATTTAATTATTTAAAGGATAATACTTCCATAGATCCAGCGATTATGAAGCACTCTGGTAGAGGGGAATACCTGCCAATCGCGGACAACTCTACACCAGAGGGAAGAGCAAAGAATAGACGAGTAGAAATCAAAATCTATAACTCGTTAAGTGCTTATTAAATAGGGGGCAATGTAAAAATGAAAAAAAATCTACTATCTATTATTATCTTGGCACTATTAGTCGTAAACATTGTTTTATCAGCAATTATGATGATTAGTGTATCTAGTGCAACTAAGAAAACGGCTTCATTGGTAGCAGATATTGCAACTGTTATTGGTCTTGAGATTGAAGGATTGCCTGATTCGAACATGGCAGCGACAGTTCCTATGGCTGATACAGAGGTATACAATATTTCAAGCGAGCTTACCATTCCATTAAAGACAGGCGAGGACGGCAAGAGTCACTACGCAGTAGGTAATGTTTCATTATCTATGAATTCGGCACACGAGGATTATGAGACTTATTCAGCCACAATGGAAGCAAAAGAAGGATTGATTAAGGACATTATCTTTAGTGTCATGGCGAACTACACAATGGAAGAAGCAAAAACAAATTCCGCAGCAATCAAGAGTGAGATTTTACAGGGAATTCAAACGTTATTCGATTCAGATTTTGTCTATGGAATATCATTTAGTTTCTTGTATTCATAGGATTGAAAATGAAACAGGAGAAACCTCTTAATTCAGGCTACAGGGGGTGATTGGCGAAATGGGAGAGGTATTATCACAAAATGAGATAGACAGTTTGCTGGCGGCGTTAAGCAGCGGTGAACTTGATGTAGAGGAGATGCAGGAGAAGGATGAGGTCCAGGTCAAAGACTATGACTTCACCCGACCTGCGAAATTCTCAAAAGAACATCTTAGAACTTTAGGCATGATTTTTGACCATTACGGAAGATTACTATCTACAAATTTACCCGTATATTTGCGGAAGAACGTACAGGTAAGTGTAGCGAGTTCGGAAACAGTAACCTTTGCAGAATTCTCAAATGCTTTGTCGAACCCGGTATTACTTACAATCGTGAACTTTGCACCAATGCAGGGAAGTATCATTATGGAACTAACCAGCGGCTTAGGCTACGCGATTATTGACAGAATGCTGGGTGGCAAGGGAGAAACACTGGAAAAGACCAGAGAGTTCTCTGAAATCGAGATGAGCATTATTGAAAGAATTATGGTTATCTGTATGCAGCTCTTGCGAGAACCGTGGAAGAATGTAGTGGAAATCAATCCGTTCCTGGAACGAATTGAGACAAATCCACAGTTCGCACAGGTAATTGCTCCGAGCGACATGGTTGCGTTAGTTACTATGAATGTTAAGATTGGTGATGTCGAAGGTCTGATGAATGTATGTCTTCCGTTCTTTACGTTAGAGTCAGTGATGGACAGATTGAATACCAAGTACTGGTTCTCTAATATGCAGAAGATGGATGAAGAAGATTACGAACAGTTCCTTGAGGTTATGGTACGAAAGGTGGATGTACCTGTGAAGGCAGTTCTTGGACAGAGTGTCATAACAGTAAATGACTTCGTAAACATTCAGGTCGGCGATATTATCCGATTGGATTCTAAGGTAAATGATGAATTAGACGTATATGTAGGAAATATTAAGAAGTTCAATGCAGTGCCTGGAGCTAGTAAAGAGGCATATGCAGTCAGGGTAACATCAGTGATACGAGAGGAGGAATAGACATGGATGGAATGTTATCACAGGACGAAATAAATGCGTTGCTCAACGGCGTGGATTTATCTGCGAGTGATACATCTGATTTAGAGTCAGACAGTGGAGCAGCCACAGCCACCGCTACAATGGAGGGACTGAATGAAGTAGAAAGAGATGCTATTGGCGAGGTGGCAAATATCAGTATGGGTACATCAGCAACAACCTTGTACTCACTGGTAAATAAGAAGGTTAATATTACGACACCTGTTGTTGAAATGGCAACATGGGATGAGGTAGTAAGCGATTACGAAAAGCCATGTGTATTTATCAGAATTAAATATACAGTGGGTCTTAATGGAATGAACATCCTTGTATTAAAGGAGCATGATGTAAAGGTAATTACAGACCTGATGATGGGCGGAGACGGAACCAACACGGATGGTGAAGTGACAGACTTGCACTTAAGTGCAATCTCAGAGGCTATGAACCAGATGATGGGTTCATCGGCAACCTCTCTTTCCTCAATGCTTGGAAAGACAATTGATATCAGCCCACCAGAGTCAAAGTTAGTTGATATGCATGGTAATCCGCCAAGTGATATTTCTGATTTCCTGAATGGACAGTTTGTAAAGATTTCCTTCAAGATGCAGATTGATGATTTGGTAGATTCCACATTGATGCAGTTATATCCATTGGATTTTGCAAAATCAATTTATGAAACCTTTATGGCACAGCAGATGGGCGGTGGTGCATCAGAAGCACCAGCAGCTGCACCGACACCTGCTCCAGCACCTGCTCCTGCACCAACACCTGCACCACAGATGGCAGCACCACAGCAGCCATCAATGGATATGAGTCAGATGGGCGGAATGCCACAGATGGGAATGCCGCAGATGGGTGGAATGCCTCAGATGGGAATGGCTCCAATGGGCGGCGGAATGCCTCCAATGGGCGGAATGCCATATGGAATGCCAAACATCAATATCCAGCCTGCACAGTTCCAGAACTTTGCACCAGGTGGCGCAGAGATGGTAAGTGCAGAGAGTATTGGATTGATTAGAGATGTACCATTAGAGGTAACAGTAGAGCTTGGTAGAACAAGCAAATCTATTTCAGACATTTTGGAATTTGCACCAGGAACAATTATTGAGCTTGATAAGATAGCAGGTGAGCCTGTAGACGTGCTGGTAAACGGCAAGTTTGTTGCAAAGGGCGAGGTAGTAGTTATCGAAGAAAGCTTCGGTGTAAGAATTGTAGAAATCGTAAAATAGCCTGAAGGGAGAGAATAGAAATGGCAAAGAGAGTTCTTATCGTAGATGATGCAGCATTTATGAGAATGATGATTAAGGACATCTTAACGAAGAATGGATATGAAGTTGCGGCTGAGGCTGAGAACGGAAAGATAGCAGTAGATAAATATAAGGAGGTTTCACCTGACCTTACATTGATGGATATTACAATGCCTGAGATGGACGGTATTCAGGCTTTGAAGGCAATCAAGGCGGCAGATGGTGGAGCAAATGTTATCATGTGCTCAGCGATGGGTCAGCAGGCGATGGTTATCGAAGCAATCCAGTCAGGTGCGAAAGACTTTATTGTAAAACCTTTCCAGGCGGAAAGAGTTTTAGAAGCAGTAAAGAAAGTTATCGGCTAGTTATAGAATTAGGATAGAAGAAGGGTTACAGTAATGATTTTATTGACAGCATCGAATAGTTTTGACTCCATAGTTCAATTCATTACGGTAATATTGATTTTCCTGTTTGTTTTGGGGTTAACTTATTTCTCTACAGTGTTTATTGCGAGGGTGCAGGGACAGACACATAGCTGCTCCAACATTAAGATAATAGAGACCTATAAGTTATCTCCAAACAAATTTATCCAAATCGTTAAGATTGGTGAGAAGTATTATTCCCTGGTAGTTTGTAAGGATACAGTTACTGTTCTGGGTGAATTAAGTAAGGAAGATATTACGGTTAAGGAATCGGAAAACGCAATGCCTGTGAGTTTTAAAGAAATTTTGGACAAGGCAAAAAATAGTATACACAAGAAGTAGGCGAAATTTATGAAAAACTTGATTTATAAAGGCAGCATCCGCAAGCTGATATCCTTAGTGGTAATGGTGCTTGTATTGCTTGTAGCAGATACCATGACGGTACATGCAACTTATGATGATCAGGTTCTTGCAGATTCCATACTCTCTAATGAGGAAGAGGTGGAAGCAAACAGAACCTATATCAATCCCTCTGGTAGTGCTGAAACAGCAGAGGATTTGAAGGAATTGAATATCGCAAATAATCTTACGATTACCTACGATGATGGAAATGGTGAATTATCAGGAAGCTTACGAATCATGCTGGTTCTGACAGCGATAGCATTAATACCGATTTTACTGGTGATGCTGACATCCTTTACCCGAATCATTATCGTATTAAGCTTCACAAGAAGTGCTTTGAATACAACATCAGCACCACCTAATAACGTGTTGATAGCAATAGCACTGTTTCTTACATTCTTTATCATGCAGCCTGTATTCACTCAGATATATGATGAAGCAATTGTTCCTTTTGACGCAGGAGAGATAGAGATGGAAGAAGCCTTCGAGCTTGCAATGGACCCATTAAGGGAGTTCATGTTTGAACAGGCACAGAGAGAAGATATCTATACTTTCATGGATATTGCAGGAATTGAATGGGACGGAGAGGTACAGGATGAGGTACCTAACACAGTACTGATACCTGCATTTATCATAGGAGAGTTAAGAAGTGCCTTTATTATGGGCTTTGTAATCTACATACCGTTTATTGTAATAGATATGGTAGTGTCTTCGGTACTTATGAGTATGGGTATGATGATGTTACCACCAACGACGATTTCCATGCCATTCAAGATTTTACTCTTTGTACTGGCAGACGGATGGAATCTGGTGATTGTGTATCTGGTACAAACGTTTATGTAGCGGGTTAGGTATGGCAGCAGGGAGGTAGACTTTTATGAGTGTAGATACAGCAGTAGAGATTATGAGGAATGCACTGTTCTTGATATTAAAGACAGCAGCACCGCCTTTGATTGTTTCATTAGTAATTGGTTTGATAGTCAGTATTTTTCAGACTGTAACATCAATTCAGGAACAGACTTTAACCTTTGTTCCCAAGGTGGTTGGCATATTCGTTACATTGATGTTTGTTGGAAACTGGATGTTGAATGAAATGGCAACCTTTGCACAGGAGTTGTGGCAGAATTTTGCGGTGTATATCCGCTAACGAAAAGGAGCTTTTGAGGCTGGCATGATTGACTTATCTTTTTCGGTACAGGAATTGGAGTACTTCCTGTTAATACTCGTAAGAGTAGCAACTTTTGTATTCGCAGCTCCGTTCTTTAGTCAGAAAGGAGTTCCGAATACTGTAAAAATTGGATTAAGTGTGTTCGTGGCTTACTTGATGTACGACTTTACTCAACCACACATATATCCGCAATACAATACTGTATTAGGTTATAGTGTTATCGTAGCGAAGGAAGTAGCGGTGGGCCTACTGGTTGGTTTTAGTGCCCAGGTGTGTACTTCCATTGTTGTTTTTGCGGGAAGAGTTATTGATATGGAAATTGGTTTATCCATGGCGAATATCTTTGACCCGACAACAAATCAGCAGACATCGCCGACAGGTGCATTGCTTCAGTACGGAACGATGCTGATTATGCTGGTAACAGGCTTACACAGATTTCTGATAAAGGCATTGGTGGAAACCTTTACACTGATACCAATTAATGGTGCAATCTTCAATATGGATTCTTTATTAACATCCATGGTGGAGTTTCTTGCAGACTATATTATTATCGGTTTTCGAATTTGCCTTCCTGTATATGCAAGTATCACGCTGATGAACATAGTACTTGGTCTGCTAGCGAAGCTGGCACCACAGATGAATATGTTCTCAGTTGGTATTCAGCTTAAACTGTTAGCAGGATTGGTAGTTTTATTTGTAGTAATAGGAATGCTGCCTGATGTTTGTGATTTTATTACAAGGCAGATGCAGCAGATGATGGTTTCTGTTGTGGAGGGCATGATGTGATTTTAGAGTTAGACCTGCAGTTCTTCGCAAAGGAAGGACCTGGCGGTGAAAAGACAGAAGAACCTACCGCCAAAAAGAAAGAGGACACCCGAAAAGATGGTAAGGTTGCCAAAAGTAGGGAGTTGTCCAGTGGTGTAGAATTAATTGCCCTGTTTCTGATACTGAAGTTCTGGGTAGGAAGCATGGGAGAAAGATTTATGGGGTTGTTCGGTACGGTGTATGAGAAGATGCCAAGCCTTACGACCAGATATGAGGGATTTACCCTTGTAGAGCAGTATGGAATCTTATTCAGAGGCGTTATGACGAATATGCTGATATTGGTGTTACCGTTTTTTGCAGTCGGTATTGTCATAGCATTCGGGGTAAATATGATACAGTTTAAGTTTCAGGTATCAACCAAGCCCCTACAGCCAAAGTTTAATAAATTAAGTCCTGTATCAGGGATGAAAAGACTTTTCTCGGCTGAGAAGATTATGGAGCTGGTAAAGTCGGTCTTTAAGATTATTCTGATTTCATATGTGGTCTATGATGAAGTTAAGGATAAAAGCGGTTATTTATTTAATCTTTACGATATTCCTCTTACGCAGGCAATTGCGCTAATTGGAGATGTCGTAATCAATGTAGGATTGAAAGTGTCCCTTTTCTTTCTGATTATTGCATTTGCTGATTTTGCTTATCAGAAGTATAAGTTTAAGCAGGAAATCATGATGACAAAGCAGGAAGTAAAGGATGAATATAAAAATGCAGAAGGAGATCCGCAGATTAAGGGTAAAATCAGGCAGAAGATGAGAGAGGTATCTCAAAGAAGAATGATGCAGGATTTGACCAAGGCGGATGTAGTTATTACAAACCCAACCCACTTTGCGGTAGCGATTAAGTATTCTCCAGAAGAGAATGCAGCACCAATTGTAGTGGCAAAGGGTGCGGATTATCTGGCACAGAAGATTAAGGCAGTTGCCAGAGAGAATAAGATTGAAATAGTAGAAAACAAGCCATTGGCAAGAATGTTGTATGCCAATGTAGAGATTGGTCAGGAGGTACCGCCAGAGCTTTATCAGGCAGTAGCAGAGGTCCTGGCTATGGTATATAAGATGCAGGGGAAAATGTAGCTTAAAGGGGGAGTAACACATGAAGAAGGCAGACATAGGAGTTGCGTTGTATATCCTGGCGGCGTTTGTAATGTTAATTGTACCGATTAACAATTTGCTGTTGGATATCCTGCTGGCGGTGAACATGGCGATTGCATTTACAATCCTGTTCGCAACCATGTTTACAAAAGAGGTTTTGGAATTATCATTTTATCCAACCATGCTTTTGTTCACAACGATTTTCAGACTTGCGTTGAACGTTTCTTCAACGCGATTGATATTATCAACAGGTGATCCTGGTAACGTTGTAGCTACTTTCGGTGAATTCGTAGGCGGTGGTGATTTAGTTATCGGAACCATTATCTTTATTGTCTTGATTTTGATTCAGTTCATTGTTATCAATAAAGGTTCTGAACGAGTAGCTGAAGTAACAGCAAGATTTACCTTGGATGCGATGCCTGGTAAACAGATGGCGATTGATGCTGACTTAAATACAGGTGCAATCAATGATGCTCAGGCAAGAGAACGAAGAGAAAAGCTGCAGCAGGAAGCAAGCTTCTTTGGTTCTATGGATGGTGCTGTTAAGTACGTTAAGGGAGATGCGGTAGCAGGTCTTGTTCTTACAGCAATCAATATCATCGGTGGCTTGTGTATGGGTATCATCAGCAAGGGTATGGACTTTAGTGCAGCTCTTGATAAGTATGTAATCCTTACCATTGGTGATGGTCTGGTAAGCCAGATTCCTTCGCTATTGATATCTCTTTCAACAGGTATTCTGGTAACGAAGGGTTCAAAGGATGCAGATTTTGGTTCTGTATTGGTAAAGCAGCTTTTTGGACTTCCAAAGGTTATGTACTTGGTAGGTGCAACGATTATTGCATTAGGTATTGTAACTCCATTAAGCAATTTAGTATTCCTTCCATTGGGTGCAATCTTTATTGTATG
>JAFUKJ010000039.1 GCA_017467805.1 Lachnospiraceae bacterium | reverse complement strand
TCAAAAATAATATATTTGGCTGTCCCAACTTCCGCAATCTGTGCGTTATTTATCTTATACGCACTCTCTTCATAGCTTGCTTTCGTCGCCAGCATCAAGTCTTCTACATGCTCTTTATCCAGCTGCTTCAAGCGGTAAATATACTGCAACTCTTCACTATGATTCATCGTCACTACAATTTCGTGATTATTATCCTGTGCAAGAGCATACAGTATAATCTGTGAGTCTTCAAAGTAGCTCTGAATCTTCTCACGATTCAATCCCATCGCTGCAACACTGTCATTATCCTCTTCTATTTCCTGTTCTAATACATAATAAGAAGCAGGTAGCTGTATTGACATCTTTGCATCATCAAGAAATACCTCTGTCATACTTTCTTCCTGCTTCTCAATTTCTGATGCATACACCGTCATTCCCAAAGCTGAACTTATGATATTCCCTATCAGAACAAACCATATCATCCATAAACATTTCTTCATACTAAAAAGTATCCTTTCGAACTGCTCTCCTTAACTTTGCTTTCAATCTCTGTAATGCATTATCTGTTGATTTTTCATCGCGGCTTAATACCTTGGCAATCTGGGAATAAGACATTCCCGTCAGATACAAATCCAACACCTGCTTTTCAAAAGCACTCAGCTCCTTCTCTATCATCGCCTCAATATCTGCCACATTTTCCTTATCTATTAATAGCTCCTCTGGATTCGTCTCCTGTCTCGAAGCCAGAACCTCCAACAGCTCCGTCTCAGCACCGTCAGAACCATTCTCTGTCATATTTGCATATAACGAAATGTACGAATTCAGCGGCGCATGTTTCTCACGCCTTGCCGCCTGCACTGCAGTATACATCTGTCTGGACACACATAAATCTGCAAAGGTAAAAAAACTCGCATCTCTTCCTGCATCGTAATCTCTGATTGCCTTATATAAGCCTATCATACCTTCCTGAATCAAATCTTCATTATCTGCTCCCAGAATATACATTGACTTTGCTTTACTACGAACCAGATTTTTATACTTGTCCATAATATAATCCGTAATCCGCTCTTCACCCTCACGAATTCTATCAATCAGTTCTTCATCCGTATACATTTCATATGCCTTATTCACAATAGCCTCCTATGCGAATCCCCTTGTTCAAACGCCAAGACTAACTAGCCCAGCATTCTTTGTCTCACAATTTCATATGCCAAAACGCCTGCTGCTACAGAAGCATTCAGAGAATCAATATCTCCCTTCATCGGAATCGATGCAATAAAGTCACACTTCTCTCTTACCAGTCTTCCAACGCCTTCACCTTCATTACCGATAACTAATCCGATAGCACCCTTTAAATCAAGGTCATACATGGTCGTTCCGCCCATATCTGCGCAAACAAACCACATTCCTTCCTTCTTAAGGTCTTCTATCGTCTTCGCAATATTGGTTACTCTTGCTACAGGAGTATAATTCAACGCCCCTGCAGAAGTTCTTGCAACTGTTGCAGTAAGTCCCACTGCACGATTCTTAGGAATAATCACTCCATGCGCACCCGCAAGATTCGCCGTTCTGATAATCGCACCAAGATTATGTGGGTCTTCAATATTATCTAATAGGAATACAAAAGGAGCCTCCCCCTTCTGTCTTGCCACTTCTAAGATATCCTCTACCTCTGCATACTCATAAGCAGCTGCATATGCAATAACACCCTGATGCTTGCCTGTCTCGCTCATTTGGTCTAAACGTTCCTTGGTTACAAACTTCACCATAGTATCATGCTTCTTTGCCTCACGCTTAATCGTCTGAATCGGTCCTTCCTGAGAACCATCTAAAATAAACACCTTATCAATTGGCTTACCAGAACGAAATGCTTCGATTACCGCATTACGTCCTTCTATTGTAAATTCTTCGTATCTCACACTTGCTCCAATCTGCTACACTTCTATCTGCAGCTTATCTAATGCTATCTTTATTAATTCTACCACACGCCTGGTGTTTCCCGAAAGATATAAATATCCACAGAGTGCCTCAAAGCCTGTCGCCTTACGATAATCAGCCAAGGAAGCATTCTTTGCAGAAGAATTAATCTTTGTATTCTTACCTCTGCGGTAAATAGACTGCTCCTCATCTGTTAATACATCTGACAAAGCTTCAATCATAGCTGCCTGTGTTCCTGCACAGACAATCTTTGTCGTATGCTTATGCAGAGAATTGGCAGCACGCTGCCCCTTCTCTACAATCAAGGTTCTGATTACCATTTCAAAAATAGCATCTCCAATATATGCAAGAGTCAATGGTGAATAGGTTCTGATATCGACCTCACACTCACCAAACTCCTGATGAATCTCCTTAAGTAAGCTTAAGCTTTCTTCCATTTTACGCCCTCTCGTGTATCTTCAATCACAATACCCTTCTCTAACAGCTCGTTACGAATTGCATCTGCCTTAGCAAAATCCTTCTCCTTCTTTGCTGCCTTACGCTCTTCAATCTTCGCAAGAACATAAGCCTCAAGCTCAGCATCCACACCATTATCTGCTTCAACCTTAGCATGTGCTGTTGCAAGGTCAAGAGATAACACCTCATCAAAGCTCTTTACAAGTGCAAGCTTAGTAGCATCATTCATATCTGCCTTTAACATATCATAAAGAACAGTAATTGCAGAAGAAGTATTCAAATCATTGCCAAGAGCTGCCTCAAACTGTGCTCTGTACTCAGCAAACTTCGCTTCATCCACTGCTCCCTCTTCCTTTAAGGAGCCAATCTTTCTTACAAGCTTGTCATAAGCTGCTGTCACATTATCCAGCACTTCATATGAGAACTCTAATGGCTTACGGTAATGTGACTGTAAGCAGAACATTCTATATACTAATGGGTTGTAACCCTTGCTCTCGATAAGTGAAACTGTAAGGAAATCACCCTTTGATTTACTCATCTTACCTGATTTATCGTTCAAATGATGCACATGGAACCAGTAGTTACACCACTTATGTCCAACATACGCCTCACTCTGCGCAATTTCATTCGTATGATGTGGGAAAATATTATCCACACCACCACAGTGAATATCCATATATTCGCCAAGATGCTTCATACTGATGCAAGAGCATTCAATATGCCAGCCAGGGTATCCAACTCCCCATGGGCTATCCCACTTTAACTCCTGGTCATCGAACTTAGACTTTGTAAACCATAATACAAAATCGCTAGGATTCTTCTTATTATCATCAGCCTCTACGTCATCACGAACACCTACTAATAATTCCTTCTCGCTCTGGCTTGAAAATACATAATAATCTGTAAGCTTTGAAGTATCAAAATAGATATTTCCGCCACTCTCATATGCGTAATCTTTCTCTAAAAGCACTTCAATCATATGAATAAACTCAGCAATACAGTTCGTTGCAGGCTCTACCACATCAGGTGTCTTGATGTTAAGTTTAGCGCAATCAGCAAAGAAAGCATCTGTATAGAACTTTGCAATCTCCATAACAGTCTTATGCTCACGCTTTGCACCCTTTAACATCTTATCCTCGCCTGTATCTGCATCACTTGAAAGATGTCCTACGTCTGTGATATTCATTACACGCTTTACATCATAGCCTGCATAACGAAATGTCTTCTCCAATACATCCTCCATGATGTAGCTTCTTAAGTTACCAATATGTGCGAAATGGTATACAGTTGGTCCGCAGGTATACATTGCAACCTTGCCATCCTCATTAGGAATAAACTGCTCTACCTTTCTTGATAATGTGTTATAAAATGATAATTTGTTCTCCATAGTAAATCCTTTCTACTCATAAAATATCTTTGCTTATATAACAAAAACTGTAGTATCTCAAACCTCTTTTACTTTGCCATCTCCTTGCGAAGCTGACTCAGTTCCTGCTCAAGCTCAAGCAGACGATTGGTAATCTCACTATCTGCATGCTGCAGGCTCTTGATATCCTCGCTTACTGGGTCTGGTAAATCTACCTGATTCATATCCTCACGCACCAGCTTCTCATTGTTACGCTTTACGATACGTCCTGGAACACCGACTACCGTACAATTAGGCGGCACTGCTTCCAACACCACACTACCTGCACCAATCTTAGAATTCTCTCCTATTGTAAAGGAACCTAATACCTTGGCACCCGCACTAATCATAACATTGTCACCAATAGTAGGGTGTCGCTTACCATGCTCCTTACCCGTACCGCCAAGAGTTACCCCCTGATACAATGTTACATTATTGCCTATAATCGTAGTTTCTCCTATAATAACACCATTTCCATGGTCAATAAAGAGATTCTCGCCAATCTGTGCACCAGGGTGAATCTCAATTCCCGTCTTCCTGGCTGCCCTTTGGGAAATCCATCTTGCCCAAAAGTAATGCCCATTTTTATAAAGCTTATGCGCCAGTCGATAGCTCAGCATAACCTTAAAGCTTGGATACAAAAACACCTCCATATTGGAATGTATCGCTGGGTCTCGCTCACGTATTACTCTAATCTCATTCCTAATCTTATTAATAAAGCCCATATGAAGCCTCCCTAAATGTAAAAATCCGCCAACAAACTCATCAAGAGACGAATTTATCCGCGGTTCCACTCTATTAAAGGACCTAAAGTCCAACACTCATTCGTTTAACGCACGTAACACGTATTCTGCTACCCTGCTCTAAATCTGTCACATCAGTCGGACCATTCCAACCTATGCACGCAAAAACACAGCTCACAAAATCAGCTCACGGATGCACTTGGGTAATCCTCCAAATAAGTATGCTCACAGCCAACGACACACTCTCTCTGCAATCTTAAGATTACTTACTCTTCCGCTCAAAGCTTTTACATATTCTATTCCAATAAAACAATAGTGCAGATTGCATTATTATCAATCTATACTATAGAATATTCAAAAATTCAATTTTTGTCAACAGTTTCGTAACTTTCATATTATAGCAATTAACATACCTGTTACGTATATCAAGTTACTCCACTGCTTATTTTTCCAGTTCAACAGCAGTATTTAATGCGATCTCCATCATCTGCTTAAAGGAGTTTTGTCTCTCCTCAGCAGTCGTTGCCTCTCCTGTTACCAAATGGTCAGAAACAGTCATAATCGCAAGCGCATTCTTACCGCAACGTGCCGCGTTCATATACAATGCTGCCGCTTCCATCTCAACACAAAGAACGCCCATCTTCTGCCAGTTTGGTGTTGCCTGCTCATCATCAGAGTAGAAGGTATCAGAAGATAAAATATTACCTACATGATAACGTGCATTCAACTTCTCTGCCTGTTCAATTGCGACCTTCATCATTGAATAACTTGCAATCGGCGCAAAGGTTCCGCTTAAGCCAAACTGACTTACATAGTTAGAATTAGTACATGCACCCATTCCAATGACAATATCCCTTACCTTCACATGCTCCTGCATTGCACCTGTAGAACCAATTCTCATAATGTTCTGTACACCAAAGGTATTATATAGTTCATAAGAATAAATGCCAATGCTTGGCATTCCCATACCACTCGCCATTACACTAACCTTAGTTCCCTTATAGGTTCCCGTATATCCCTGAATACCTCTGACATTATTAATCAGTCTCGCATTCTCTAAATAATTCTCCGCAATAAATTTAGAACGTAACGGATCTCCAGGCATCAAAACCGTCTGTGCAAAATCCTGTGCATCCGCATTAATATGTGGTGTCATAATCATAGCCATATCTCTATAACCTCGCCTTTCCATAACCTGCAAGCTTTGAGCCGCAGGCACAAATTTGCATGTGAAAATTTATTTTCACATTCCCTCCTACTACGCAATATCATTCAACCATACAGGTCCTGACAAATACATACTATCAAACTTCAAGCTCTTCTTAAACTGCACCTGTTCAAACAGGAACGCCGTCAATTCTCCAATTGATACCGTAAGCTCTGGCCTATATTTCTTCAAGGCTTCCGTCTCCTCAATACGCTCCATGTAACTACCCTTTTCATTCAGATACCAAATGAAAAGTCCGTCATTCTCCGACATTATCGGGTCATTAATACGAATAGCCACTGTAACATTTCCGTTACTTGATATGTGCTTTAATATCTCAGGAAGATTTACGATTCTTGCCATAATATGCGGTTTCCTATCATGCTCACAATAGAAAAACTGTTGCATTTCATCCTTCTTTTCAAAAATCGCTTCCTTGACTACTTCTTCTCTCTCATCAAAGAAAACAAAGTAACCAACAATCTTGCCATCTCTTCTTAACACGAAAATATCACCATTTTTACTCAATGCCTCGTTATGACGATTCTCATAATATACAGCACTCCTAATATGAAACATTCCATATGTTTTGCATAAATTAGCATTCACAAAATGTGCTAAGCTAAGTAATTCACTCTTTTCCAATGCAGATAACACATGTCCCGTTTCTAACATGATTTTCTCGCCTTCATGAGCACGCTGAAGCATTTCCTTAGAAATTTGTTCCTTCTTCAATTCGTATAATTCTCTCTCATAAATCGGATAAAATCCACACTCATCAGCAAGCTCTGCCTGTTCAGTAGTCATAAATGTAAACGGAACCTTCATTCTATTCTGATATTCCAGAGCGCTCTTTAATACTCTTTGTGCGTTTCCATGATTGCGATATGCCTCTTTAGTAGCTAATCCTGTTATAAAATTAGTATCCACTCTAACCACATCAGCCATGCAAGGCAGTCTGTTATATCCTGGCGAAGGCGGATTTCTCCTCATTGCTGCTGAGTACGGCAGTAAATGCAGCATAGAAACCATCTGCTGCTCATCCGACTCCACAAAAGCCAATGCATCCATTGCCCTATTTTTGAAATAATATTCTAAATACTCATCCGACACATCTGGGAATGCTTCTTTCCACAATGCTCTAGTTTCGTTTACCCCTTCTTTTTGAAGAATCTTAACAGAATACTCATCTTCAATTTCAAAACGAATTTTTTCTTCCATCATCTCTGCCTGAATAACCTGTTCCATATCGTATACCCCCTGTACACCATTTTTATTATATTAGACGATATTTAAGTATCCAAAACAAAAATCGCACAACATCATAATGCTTATCTATTATGCGGACATCCCTGACAACCTTCACATGCAGCAGTATCCCCAACCTCTCTGCTATACAGTTCCCTTGGAGTCGTTACCATACATATCGCCTGCGATGAAATACCTAACCCTTCTCCTGTAAAACCTAAACCTTCTTCGGTAGTTGCCTTCACATTCACCTGTTCAACTTCAATGCGAAGCGCTTTAGCAATATTCTCTCGCATTGTATCAATATACGGACGCATCTTTGGTGCCTGTGCAATAATCGTAGCATCAATATTTTCAATAAGAAACTTATTCTCCTCCAGCAATTCACCTACCTTCTCCAATAAAATAATACTGGAAATCCCTTTATAAGCAGGATCTGTATCTGGAAAATGCTTACCAATATCACCAAGTGCAGCTGCCCCCAACAGCGCATCAGATATTGCATGCAATAATACATCCGCATCTGAATGTCCAAGCAATCCCTTTTCATATGGAATCGTAACGCCACCGATAATCAAATCTCTTCCTTCTACCAGCTTATGCACGTCATATCCCATTCCGATTCTCATAATTTAACCTTACCTTTCTAAATACCTTGTATCCACTTAGACTTAAGTCCTTATTTAGCAGGAATTACAAGCTTATCAAAGCCTTCTAATAACTCCATCACGATGTCATATAATTTATCACAATCTCCAGTTCTTACGCCCTCAACATTAAATGGCATCTGTGGGTCATGCAATGACATACGAAGCAATAACCATCCCTGTACTTCTTCTGTGTTAAAGCTAATTCGAATACCTTCGTAAGAATTAGGCGCAATATCATAGCCCTTTGCTTTTGCTCTTTCCTCGAAAGCCGCCAATACATTCTTTCCATATGTTTTGAAATCTTCGCAGGAAATCTTAAAGCGATACTCTCTCTCTTCAAAGCCCTTCTCAAGATTTTCTACAAAAGATGCCAATGCTTTTCCTTCCTTTGCCGCAAGCGCCAATGCTATCAATAACTTAACCGCCATATATGCACCGTCATCCAAGAAATAATTCTCACTCAATGCACCATGTCCTGAAGTTTCTATTGCTAATGGAGAAACAATACCTTCATTATTTAAACGAATAGACTCATTGATAACATTCTTATAGCCTCTCTTGAATCTATGCTGCTTCATTCCAATACTTTCAATAAATCTTGTTAATCTGTCACTTGTAACAGAATCTGTAACAATTGTTCCACCTGGATAATCTTTTGCAATAATCGCTGCCATCATAGCAATAATTGCATCACGATTGATTTCCTCACCATTTGGAAGTACAGCTGACATTCTATCTACGTCAGTATCAAAAATAATTCCTAAATCAGCTTTATTCTTTAATACTGCCTCTCTAATTGCTTCCATCGCCTGTTTATTCTCAGGATTCGGAATATGATTAGGGAATGTTCCATCAGGCTCAAGGAACTGACTACCTGATGTGTCTGCACCTAATGGATTCAATACCTTCTCTACAAAGAATCCGCCTGCTCCATTACCTGTATCTACAACAATGTGTAATCCTGCTAATGGTCTGTCGTAGTCCTCTGCCTGAATACTCTTCTTTATCTTATCCTGAAGTGAATTGCAATATACGGAAATTGTATCTGCTTTCTCTACTCCTGACAAATCCGCATCTCTTACCTGTAAATCTGATGCAATCTCTAAAATCTTAGTAATATCATCATGTTCAAGTCCACCGTCTCTGTCAAAGAACTTATAACCATTTCTATTAAATGGCAAATGGCTTGCAGTTATCATAATCGCTCCATCAAATGCAAACTCTTCAAAAACTGTTGTCATAAACATAGATGGTGTTGATACTAAGCCACAATCATAAACTTTGGCATTCTCAGCAACGATACCCTTTGCAGCAGCTGCAAATAAAGAATCTGCTGTAATTCTTGAATCGTGTCCGATACCAATTCTGAGACTTGCTATGTCCTTCTGTTTCCTCTCTGCCAGCCAAATTGCAAAGGCTGCGCCAATAACATTTCCTGCGTCTTCAGTAAGATTGACATTCTCACCTTCAACGCCTTCACATGCAATACCTCTGATATCGCTTCCATTTTGTAATTTCTTTATATCCTGCATTTTAATACCTCCAATGCTTTTTTACCTACTCTCTTCAGAGAGTTTCACTCGCAAAGACGCGCTTCGCGCTTCTTCTTGCTTCCCTCAGAAAGTTCACTCGCAAAGACGCGCTTCGCGTTTCTTCTTGCTTCCCTCAGAAAGTTCACTCGCAAAGACGCGCTTCGCGTTTCTTCTTACTTCCCTCAGAAAGTTCACTCGCAAAGACGCGCTTCGCGTTTCTTCTTGCTTCCCTCAGAAAGTTCACTCGCAAAGACGCGCTTCGCGCTTCCTGTCTGCTATCGCAGACCTTTGCTCGTTATCGCAGTAAAAATCAAATACTGTCTTCGACAGCCTTCATTTTATAGAATAGCAAGCCGTTGTGCGCAAGCGCCCACTGCTTGTTATTCTATAAAATAACTGCTTTCAGCAGTGCTTGATTTTTTAACCATGCGTACATTATCTCACAATTTTATAGGAATTACAATGTTTACATAAAAATTAGGGGTAAAACACAAAAAAACCTATGAATTTAATCATAGGTAATAAACAAAGTATTTTATAAAGGTCTATACCTTCAAAACCGAACACACAAATCTCTCTTCTTCCGTTCATTTCTTCCAAGCTTCTTCTCTCAGAATTACCTTCCAGGATAAGCCCTCGACCTATTAGTATCATTCAGCTGAGTACATTACTGCACTTACACCCATGACCTATCTAC
>JAFUKJ010000038.1 GCA_017467805.1 Lachnospiraceae bacterium | reverse complement strand
TTTTTCGCCAAAAATCAACATTTTTTAATGTTTTTTTGATTTTTTTGCCGTTTTAGTGTGTTCATCAGAGCGGAACGACGTTACTGCTCGTGTGTTTTATATCACTAACTCAACTATTTCATTGAAAAATAAAGGTTTTTAGTAACTTATCAACAGAAAATGTATCGTCATCAATTGTCAGAACAAAAATATTTTTTTGGCACAAACAGAACATTGTTCCGTTGTGGTAACACTGTTTTATTATTTGCTATCATATAATAAATACTTCTGAATCTTCTGATATAACTCTTCAATATCTATCGGCTTTGATATATGTTCATTCATACCACTATGTAGTGACTGCTCCACATCCTGAGAAAATGCATTTGCTGTCATAGCAAAAATTGGTATCTCAGCTGCATCCTTTTTATCCAAGCTTCGTATTTTCTTTGTTGCATCATAACCATTCATACCTGGAAGCTGAATATCCATTAATATCAAATCAAACCAGCCAGCCTCAGACTTTTCATATATCTCAATTGCATCCTCTGCATTCCACGCATTTATAATTTCTGCCTGCGTCCTTTCCAGGATAGCAAGAATAATTTCCATATTTATTTCATTATCCTCTACTATCAGAATCTTTTTTCCCTTTAAATTCGGTATCCTATCATCTTCCCTATGTTCTTCTTTCTCTGTTTCTCGGTCTATCTTAAACTTTATCTTAATTGTAAAGGTAGTACCTTTTCCAAGCACACTATCAATTTGAAAATCTGCGTCCATAACATCTAAAATATTTTTTGTAATACTCATACCGATACCATTGCCTTCGGTTTTGTTTACATACTGAGTTTCATCCCTCTCAAATGGCTTGAATATCATGGTATCAACAAATTCCTTTTTCATACCGATACCATTATCTTTAACACCTATCAAAAAGGTTGCCAATCCATCCGTCTGCTCTGAAGAATCTATTTGCTTTACAACCAAGCTTACACTTCCACCTGCAGGTGTAAATTTGATGCTATTACTCAAAAGATTCATCAATACCTGCCTAAGTCTGACCACGTCACCAACAAGTCTGTTATCCTGTATTTCTATGCTATGCATCTCTAAAGTCAATCCTTTTGACATAGCATTTTGCTCCAAAACGTTATACAGTTCTGACACGACCTCTTTCAGCCCAAACTTCATCTCTTTTAACTTCAACTCATGACTTTCTATTTCTGACATGTCCAAAACATTATTAATTAAATGCAAAAGCATTACCGAAGAATCATTAATCTTCTTCAAGCATTCTTGCACCTTCTCTTTGTCATCTATATTATAATTTGCCATCTCCGTCATACCTAGAATTGCATTCATCGGAGTTCGAATATCATGAGACATATTGGCAAGGAACTGGCTCTTTGCATCATTTGCTTTCTGAGCTTTCATTTTTTCCTGTTCAATCTTTTTCTTAGAACGTTCCTCATACCTTTGCTGGTATTTGAATACAAGACCACAAGACAAGGACACCGCCACAATTGCCAGAATATTGTCCTGATAATAATATATCTCCTCTAACTGCCCCAAATGCTCCTGTAAATACACATAGCTAAAAATAATACATCCGATATAAGTAATCAAAGTTATCGCGAAAAGTACAACAAAATAAATCCCCTTAGTAAATAAGAATATCATCAAAAGCCCAAGCACCATCCATATCGGCATACCCGACTTGATACCACCGCCTTCTGTTCCCATGTACAAATATGGAATAACAAAAAACAGCATAGGGACAAGCGTTAATACCTTAAATAGCATAATCTTATTAGGATATTTTGTCGCAAAACAAAACACGAACATTAAATAAATAACGCTTACAAATAACGGCAAAATACTCTTTGTCTCATACTCCATCACTATCTGAAATACCATAATAAATAGCATTGCCAGCATTTCTATGCCTACCATAGAATAAAACATAAGCAGCTGGGTTGAATTATCTTCGCTTATTCCCAAAGCCTTTAATATCTTTTTCATCAGCTTCTGCATATCATTCACCCTTTATCTTCATTCTCACTTTTACAACCAACAAATCAATTACCTATGCATCATATACGAACGCATTATTTTCTCATTATATATTCTATTTTATTCTTTTATTGCACAATTTCCAAGTATTTTCTCATAATATATCCAATTATTCAAAAAGGGCTATTGCACCAATAAACTGGTACAGTAGCCCTATGTATACAATAATATATTGTTCAGAAAGAATTACTTAACCTTTCTTACTCTGAATACGCCTTCAATATTCTTCAACTGCTCTAAAATTGCATCTGTTGCAGGAGTTTCAATATCCATAACTGTATATCCATACTCACCTCTTGACTTATTAGTCATATCTGAGATGTTGATTCCAGATTCACCGAATACACCTGTAAACTGTGTAATCATGTTTGCAATGTTCTTGTGATGAATAGCTACACGTCCTGCAGCCTGACAGATACCCATATCACAGTTAGGATAGTTTACACTGTTCTTGATATTACCATTCTCAAGATAGTTCTTAAGCTCATCTACTGCCATTACTGCACAGTTATCCTCAGACTCCTCTGTTGAAGCTCCAAGATGAGGCATAACGATACAGCCTGGATGACCTGCTGTTGTTGGGTTAGCAAAATCAGATACATACTTTCTAATCTTTCCTGCCTCTAAGCCTGCCAATACATCCTTCTCATTTGCAAGAAGGTCTCTAGCGAAGTTAAGAATAATTACACCTGGCTTCATCTTAGAGATTGCATCAGCATTAATCATTCCCTTTGTGCTATCTAATAATGGAACATGAATTGTAATATAATCACAGTTCTCATAAATCTCTTCTACGTTCAAAACGTGCTTAACATCACGGCTTAAGCTCCAAGCAGCATCTACTGATACATATGGGTCATAACCATATACTTCCATACCAAGATGCTTTGCAGCGTTTGCAACCTTAACACCGATTGCACCAAGACCGATAATACCAAGCTTCTTGCCATAAATCTCTGTTCCTGCGAACTTGCTCTTTGCCTTCTCAGCAGTCTTAGAAATTGCCTCATCAGCAGCATTCTCTTCTACCCACTTAATACCGCCAACAACATCTCTTGCAGCTAATAACATACCTGCAATAACAAGCTCCTTAACACCGTTTGCATTTGCACCAGGTGTATTGAATACTACAATACCCTTCTCTGCACACTTATCAAGTGGAATATTATTAACACCAGCACCTGCTCTTGCTACAGCAAGAAGATTCTCTGGTAACTCCATCTCATGCATAGATGCGCTACGAACTAAAACACCATCAGCTGCATTAATATCATCTGTCTTCTGATAGTTATCTGTAAATCTAACTAAACCAATGTTAGAAATTGGATTCAAACAATTATACTGGAACATTATGCATTCTCCTCCTCAAACTTCTTCATGAATGCAACAAGTGCCTCTACACCTTCGATTGGCATAGCATTATAGATACTTGCACGCATACCGCCAACTGAACGATGACCCTTAAGGTTCTCGAAGCCAGCTTCCTTAGCTTCCTTAACAAACTTAGCATCTAACTCATCGCTACCTGTTACAAATGGTACGTTCATAAGAGAACGATCCTCTGCTCTAACAGTTCCCTTGAAGAGCTTGCTCTGGTCTAAGAAATCATATAAAATCTTAGCCTTCTTCTCATTATGCTCCTTCATAGCTGTAAGACCGCCCATCTTCTTAATCCACTTGAATACCTTACCGCAGATATAGATACCATAAGCTGGTGGTGTATTGTACATAGAACCGTTATCAGCATGAATCTTATACTTTAACATAGTTGGTGTTCCAGGTAATGTATCCTCTGTAATTAAATCCTCTCTGATGATTGCAATAACAACACCTGCAGGTCCAATGTTCTTCTGAACACCGCCGTAAATCATACCATACTTTGTAACGTCCATAGGCTCTGATAAGAAGCATGAAGATACATCAGAAACTAATATCTTACCCTTTGTGTTAGGTAATGTCTTGAACTTTGTTCCGTAAATTGTATTATTCTCACAGATATATACATAGTCTGCATCCTCTGAAATAGGTAAATCAGAACAATCAGGAATGTAAGAAAATGTCTTATCCTCTGAAGAAGCAATCTTGTTTGCCTTACCATACATGCAAGCTTCCTGATATGCCTTCTTAGCCCACTGACCTGTTACGATATAGTCAGCAACGCCATTCTTCATAAGGTTCATAGGAATCATTGCAAACTGCTGGCTAGCACCACCCTGTAAGAATAAAACTTTATAGTTATCAGGGATATTTAATAAATCTCTTAAATCTGCCTCAGCCTCATCAATAATAGCCTGATAAGCCTTTGAACGGTGGCTCATCTCCATTACAGACATACCTGTTCCCTTGTAATCTAACATTTCTGCTGCAGCTTCTTTTAATACTTCTTCAGGTAAAACTGCTGGACCTGCTGAAAAATTGTACACTCTAGACATTTTTCTAACTCCTCCTGGTTATTACTTTTTCATCAATAAATGAATGCATTTATTTATAATCCTTTATTATATGCAACACTCACTGTTGTATATTAACACTTTACATCGGTAAAGTCAATACTACCTCCACGCAAAGATGATTACTGGCGGTTTGCTAAATCATCGGCATCAAAAGCATCACTGATAGCTGCACCTGCAGGTACCATAGGGAATACCTTATCATCCTCTTCAATTACACACTCAATCACTACTGGTGCATTCAGAGAAATAGCCTTCTCAATCGCAGGACCAACCTCTTCCTTCTTGGTAACACGGATTGCCTCACATCCAAGACCCTCTGCAACCTTACAGAAATCAACCTTATCAGAAAGAACAGTCTGCGAATAACGCTGTCCATAGAACAGAGTCTGCCACTGTCTAACCATACCAAGTACATGGTTATTAATAACAATCTGAATAATCGGAATATTGTAACGGCTTGCTGTTGCTAACTCATGGAGATTCATACGGAAACATCCATCACCTGCAATATTTACACAAATATCATCAGGTCTTCCCATCTTCGCACCAATACAAGCACCAAGTCCATAGCCCATTGTTCCAAGACCACCTGATGAAAGGAAGGTTCTTGGCTTTGTATAATGATAGAACTGAGCAGCCCACATCTGATGCTGTCCTACATCTGTAGATACTACAGCCTTTCCCTTAGTAACTCTGTCAAGTTCTTCAATTACATAAGGACCTGTAAGCTTATCTGTCTCATACTTTAACGGATACTTCTCCTTAAGGCTCTTTATATACTCAAGCCACTCTGTATGATCCTGCTTGCTTAATCTTACGTTCAACTCCTGCAATACAGACTTCAAATCACCTACGATAGCTGCATCTGTCTTAATATTCTTATTAATCTCAGCAGCATCAATATCAATATGGAGAATCTTTGCATTGCTTGCAAACTTCTTTGGATTACCAACTACACGGTCAGAAAATCTGGCACCAAGCGCAATCAGTAAATCACACTGGCTCACACCGTAGTTAGAAGTCTTCGTACCATGCATACCAATCATACCTGTATAAAGGTCGCTGTTACCATCAAAAGCACCCTTTGCCATTAAAGTATCACATACAGGCGCTCCAACCTTCTCAGCAAACTCCTTTACCTGTGCAGCAGCGTCAGAAATAATCGCACCACCGCCAAGATAAATAAATGGCTTCTTAGAATCCTGAATCAGCTTAATTGCTGTATTAATATCTTCCTCTGTATAGCGATTCTGAACTGTTGGAGCCTCAGGCTTCATCGGTACAAACTCACACTTATTCGCAGTAACATCCTTTGTAATATCTACAAGTACAGGACCTGGTCTGCCTGTCTTGGCAATCTTAAATGCCTTACGAATCGTATCTGCAAGCTCGTTAACATCCTTAACAATAAAACCATGCTTTGTAATAGGCATCGTTACACCTGCAATATCTACCTCCTGGAAGGAATCCTTACCAAGTAATGGTAATGTAACGTTAGCTGTAATTGCAACCATAGGTACAGAATCCATATAAGCTGTCGCAATACCTGTTACAAGATTTGTTGCACCAGGACCACTGGTTGCCATACAAACGCCAACCTTGCCTGTTGCTCTTGCATATCCGTCTGCTGCATGAGAAGCACCCTGCTCATGAGAAGTCAGGATATGTTTGATTTCATCACTATGTTTATATAATTCATCGTAAATATTCAAAATACATCCGCCAGGATAGCCGAATACAGTATCCACACCCTGCTCTTTCAAACATTCAATTACGATTTCTGAACCATTTAACAGCATAGAATTTCTCCTTTTTCTAAATGTATTTATTTCTTAATCTCCAAAACAGCTCCTCTGTTACCACTTGTAACCATTTCACGGTATCTTGCAAGATATCCTGTGTTTACCTTTGGCTCCTTTGGCTGCCACTTAGCTCTTCTTGCTGCAAGCTCTTCATCAGATACCTTAACATTAAGCTTAAACTCAGGAATATTAATCTCAATAATATCTCCCTCTTCTACTAATGCGATAGGTCCGCATACAGCCGCTTCTGGTGAAACGTGTCCGATAGAAGCACCTCTTGAAGCACCTGAGAAACGTCCGTCTGTAATCAAGGCAACACTTGAACCAAGTCCCATACCTGCAATTGCCGATGTAGGGTTAAGCATCTCTCTCATACCAGGGCCGCCCTTTGGTCCTTCGTAACGAATCACTACAACGTCTCCTGCAACAATCTTACCGCCCTTAATAGCAGCGATAGCATCCTCTTCACACTCAAATACACGAGCAGGACCTTCATGTACCATCATCTCTGCTACTACTGCAGAACGCTTTACAACACTTCCATCAGGAGCAAGGTTACCCTTTAATACTGCAAGACCACCTGTTGTACTATATGGATTATCCATCGGTCTGATAACCTCAGGATTCAAATTCTTAACACCCTTAATATTCTCACCAATTGTCTTACCTGTTACAGTCATGCAGTTCTCATTGATAAGCCCTGCCTCTGCAAGCTGATTCATAACAGCATATACACCACCTGCTTCGTTAAGGTCTTCCATATAAGTAGGACCTGCTGGAGCAAGATGACAAACATTTGGTGTCTTCTCACTAATCTCATTTGCAAATGCAATATCAAAATCAAAGCCAATCTCATGTGCAATTGCAGGAAGATGAAGCATACTGTTGGTTGAACAGCCAAGTGCCATATCTACTGTCAATGCATTAATGATTGCATCCTTTGTAATAATATCACGAGGACGAATATCCTGACGAAGCATCTCCATAACAGCCATACCTGCATGCTTTGCAAGTCTAATTCTGTCAGAGTAAACGGCTGGAATCGTACCATTACCACGGAGTCCCATACCAAGAGCCTCTGTTAAACAGTTCATAGAATTCGCTGTATACATACCTGAGCATGAACCACATGTAGGACATGCCTTCTGCTCATACTCACATACCTTCTCCTCTGTCATCGTACCAGCCGCATAGGAACCAACTGCCTCAAACATAGAAGAAAGACTTGTCTTATGTCCGTCAATACGACCAGCAAGCATAGGACCACCTGATACAAATACAGTTGGTACGTTAATTCTTGCTGCAGCCATCAAAAGACCTGGAACATTCTTATCACAGTTAGGAACCATAACCAAAGCATCAAACTGATGAGCCATAGCCATAGCCTCTGTAGAATCAGCAATCAAATCTCTTGTAACAAGAGAATACTTCATTCCTGTGTGTCCCATAGCAATACCATCACATACAGCAATTGCAGGGAATACTACAGGCACACCGCCTGCCTCTGCTACACCTAACTTAACTGCGTTAACAATCTTATCAAGATTCATATGACCTGGTACAATCTCATTGTATGAGCTTACGATACCAACCATAGGCTTCTTCATTTCTTCTTCTGTAAATCCTAATGCATTAAATAAACTTCTATGAGGTGCCTGCTGCATCCCCTTCTTTACATTATCACTTCTCATGACAATACCTCCATATTAATATTTATCACCTATCACAAATTAAATTCTCTCGGCAATCAAATCACCCATCTTAGCAGTGCCAATCTGAGTTACTGTCGCTTTCTTATCCTCTTCCTGAGGCATAATATCGATAGTACGATAATTCTCCTCCAAAACCTTCTTCACTGCCTTCTCAATAGCATCTGCTTCTGCATCCAAATCAAAAGAATAACGAAGCATCATAGCTGCACTAAGAATAGTAGCGATTGGGTTTGCAATACCCATACCTGCAATATCAGGTGCAGAACCGCCGCTTGGCTCGTATAAACCGAACTTTGTATCATTTAAACTAGCTGACGCAAGCATACCGATAGAACCCGTTACCTTACTTGCCTCATCTGATAAAATGTCACCAAACATATTCTCTGTTAAGATAACATCGAACTGTCTTGGATTCTTCACAAGCTGCATTGCACAGTTATCAACTAACATATGCTCTAAGGTAACCTCAGGATAATCCTTGGCAACCTCTTCCACAACCTTTCTCCAAAGTCTTGAAGAATCAAGAACGTTAGCCTTATCAACACTTGTTACTTTCTTTCTTCTCTTCATTGCAATATCAAATCCCTTGATTGCAATTCTTCTAATCTCGTCTTCATTATATGTAAGTGTGTCAACTGCTGTCATAACACCGTCTACTTCCTTAGTGCTTCTCTCACCAAAGTAAAGACCGCCCGTTAACTCACGCATAATCATCATATCAAAGCCGTCACCAATAATATCATCTCTTAATGGACATGCTTCCTTAAGCTCCTCATATAAATTAGCAGGTCTTAAGTTTGCAAAAAGATTTAAAGCCTTACGAAGCTTTAATAACCCTGCCTCTGGTCTTAAATGAGAAGGTAACTTATACCATGGAGATGTCGATGTATTACCACCGATGGAACCCATTAATACTGCATCCGCAGCCTTAGCTGTTGCAATCGCCTCATCTGTAAGCGGCTCTCCACAAGCATCAATTGATGCGCCTCCCATTAAAATATCTGTAAAGGACATCTCATGTCCGTACTTATCTGCTACTGCATTTAATACCTTCTTAGCCTCTGCTACTACCTCTGGTCCAATACCATCACCAGGGATACATACTATATTTAACTTCATATTATCCTCTCCATCTATTGAATTGTATATTTATACACACGCATATGGTTATCATATTACATTCAACAAAATTTTTCAACCGTCAACATAAAAAAACAACAAATTAGGAAACTCAAAAAGGCGTCACCACGAAAGTAACGCCTTTTAACATCCTAAATACAATTTATTCAGGCTTCTCTACCTGTTCAATCGCTGCTTTCTTCATAGGAATACGGCAGTTCTTATTGTTACCAAACTCAACAATAACATCTTCATCTGTAATATCGATTACGATACCGTAGAATCCTGAAGTTGTAAGAATGCTGTCGCCTACCTCTACTGAATTAACAAGTGCTGCTCTCTTCTTCTGCTCCTTCTTCTGAGGACGGTAGAATAAAAGATAGAAAACACCAATAATAACCACAAAATATCCTATCCAAAATATTGTTGGTACTTCTGCCTGCTCAGCAGTAGCAGTTAATAATAAGTTCATTATAGCTCCTCCTAAATCAAGTTCACTTAACTTGTCCTACTTTTGTAAAACATTATAATTAATATTACACAATTTCTTCATCTACATCAAGTAAAAATTACATAAACTTTTATGTCAAATACAATTACTACTCTCCAGCTTCAAAGCCTGCAAGCTTTCTCTTCTTATACGCCGCAAACTCACCTGCATCAAGAGCATCTCGAATCTCCTGCATCATTGTATTATAGAAGTAAAGATTGTGTAGTACACAAAGACGCATGCCAAGCATCTCCTTTGCCTTAAGCAAATGGCGGATATAAGCTCTTGAATATCTCTGACACGCAGGACATCCGCAGCCCTCCTCAATCGGTCTGTCATCCAGCTCATACTTCGCATTAAAGAGATTAATCTTACCCATATTGGTGTATACATGACCATGGCGGCCATTACGGCTTGGGTAAACGCAGTCAAAGAAATCAACACCGCGCTCTACTGCCTCTAAAATATTCGCAGGTGTACCAACACCCATCAGATAAGTAGGCTTATCTACAGGCAGATAAGGAGTTGTCTCTTCTATTACATAGTACATCTCCTCATGACTCTCGCCCACGGCAAGTCCGCCTAACGCATAGCCATCCAAATCCATCTCCGAAATAATCTTTGCATGTTCTACACGAATATCCTTAAAAACAGCACCCTGATTAATACCAAATAACATCTGATTCTTATTAATGGTATCCTCTAAGGAATTCAGTCTGTTCATCTCCTGCTTACAGCGCTCCAGCCAACGGGTGGTTCTGGCTACAGACTGCTCCACATAAGGACGCTCTGCCTTACTTGGCGGACATTCATCGAATGCCATCGCAATGGTAGATGCAAGATTCGACTGAATCTGCATACTTTCCTCAGGTCCCATAAAAATCTTTCTGCCATCAATATGAGAGTTAAAATACACGCCCTCTTCTTTAATCTTACGGAGTCCTGCAAGAGAAAAGACCTGAAATCCACCAGAATCGGTCAATATCGGTCTGTTCCACGACATAAACTTATGCAGACCGCCAAGCTGCTTCACCACCTTATCACCTGGTCTTACATGCAAGTGATAAGTATTGGAAAGCTCCACCTGGCAGCCAATTTGTTCCAAATCCTCTGTCGATACTGCGCCCTTAATGGCTGCCACTGTACCAACATTCATAAATACAGGTGTCTGAACCGTTCCATGAACAGTTGTAAACTCTGCTCTCTTTGCTCTTCCTTCCTGCTTTAATACTTTATACATACTTACTCTAAATCCTCCAAAAATTCTTCAAGTGTGATGCCCTGCTCAGAAATTGCTGTTGCTGCCTCTACACCTACATAGCGAAAATGCCATGGCTCGTACTGAATTCCCGTGATATGCTCCTTGCCTAAAGGATATCTTAAGATAAATCCATACTCATAGCTGTGATTCTGAAGCCAAATACCCGCCTCTGTATCACCAAACTCAATCTCAAGCTGCGAATAGGTATCAGATACAATATCCAATGCAAGTCCAATCTGATGCTCGCTGGCTCCAGGTACTGTAACAGTAATGGACGCAATCTTATATGCTTCCATATAAGAATATCCCTTGTCCATGTAATAATCAATCTTACGATTAAACAATACAGTCTGCCTGTTATAATCTCTGTATGGCGAACAAATTACAAGATTCACACCGTCATCCTTAGCCGCCTGCAGCATAGCCATCAACTCATCAATAATTCTGACATCGCATTTCATATTACCAGTAATTGTTCCAAGTGTAAAGGTGTAATCCTCAGGAACTGGATGCTGCTTATTCACAAGTACAAGCTGCCAATCATCCACGGAAAGGGTAGACTTTTTCTCCTCTTCCTGTTCTACATGAGTAACCTCATTTGCCTTCAAAATATCGTCAAGTGTAAACTGGTCAATCTCATCCTGTACCTCTAATTCTTCATTGTCATAGCCCTCTAACACATCATCATCATCAATAATCTCTGATGCCTCAATGACTACGCCATCCATCACATACTCATAATTCTCCTGAATCTCTGTCCACTCATCACTAATCTCTTCTGCTACCGTAAGCTGTGCCTCTGGGTACGAAAAGCTGCTACATGTTATTAAAAAAAGAAACACCGCACTGATACACGAAAGTCTCTTGACATTATGCGAAAAGAAATATGTAACATTGTAAATCAACGTTACAATCCCCACACAAATTGCAATCGGCAATCTCAGAAGCTTATGTTTCTTCCTTTTTTTCTTTAGTTTATCTGTAATGCTGTCCTTCCAATTCCTATTCATACTACTACACTTCCCCGTACATACTACCACTTCCACGTGAATCAAATATCACATTGCGGTCTTTTAAATAAATCCCCATTTATTTAACATTCGCTATACATATAATTATGTAAATCTTTACATAATTATCATATCACAAGAAATTCCGCTTTGCATCATAATTTGTAAAAAAACTTAAAATTTTTAAACTTTATGACGAATTGATTATTATTATTGTTAACCTCACTATTTTCCTATATAATATTGTTGTTATAAAATTAGCGCACTACAATAACACAAATTGTTTTTACATTTATAAAAGGGGAGACAACTAATGCGCAAGGGGAAATTAAAACAATACCTGTCTGTTCTATTTTTATTTATAATGCTTTTGTCGGGATGCGGACAAACCGTCAGCACCGATACTCAATCTGCTTCTGTTGTTCCAGGCAGGGAGGACGTTTCCTCGGCACCTGTCATCGAAGGCGAATCCACAACATCTGCAATAGAATACCAGACAAACATTCAGTCCGAACTTACTCCTACTACCTCTGAGCCAGAAGTTCCCGTCTTCGAGGAATACGACATTCAGCTTATGGCTTTAGGTGATAATTTGATTCATATGGGCGTTGTACATACAGGAAAACAGCCTGATGGAACCCGCAACTACGATTTTTTGTTTGACAGCCTTTCCGACTTTATTGAAAAAGCTGATATCAAAATCATCAATCAGGAAACACCATTTGCTGGTAATGAGCTGGGCTTTTCAGGCTATCCGCACTTCAACTCTCCAACTGAAATCGGTGATGCGATTGCTACTGCAGGCTTCAACGTTGTGCTTCATGCATCTAATCACTCTGCTGACCAGGGAGTTGAGGGAATTGAGCATTGTATTTCCTTCTGGGAGAAGCATTCCGAGGTTCTGATGACAGGTATTCATGAGTCTTCTGCTTCACAGGATATCCCTCTACTCACAGTAAAGGACAAAACCTTTGCAATCCTCAATTACACCTATGGACCTAATTATTCCACCGTTCCCGAGAAAATATCCAGTCGTTTGAATATATTATGCGATATTAACCCAGACACCAGACAATTGGACTATACCACCTTGAATCCGCAGGTGCTTGAAGATATTAGAACAGCCGATGAACTGGCAGACATTGTAATCGTATGTCCGCACTGGGGAACCGAATACACCACAAAGCCATCCAGCTATCAGGAAAAATGGGCAATGCAGATGACTGAGGCAGGTGCAGATTTGATTATAGGTACTCACCCACATGTGGTACAACCCATCAGCCAAATCAAAGCCGAGAACGGGAATACTGCCCTTTGCTATTATTCTCTTGGCAACTATGTTTCCACTCAACAGCGCGCCGAATGTATGCTCGGCGGTATGGCATGGGTTACCTTCCATGTAACTGAGAACGATATCTCTATTTCACTGGAAAAGACAGGTGTCATTCCTTTGGTATGTCATTATACGCCAAGACCTGTTCGCATTCAGGATATTTACCTTTTAGAGGATTATACTGAAGAACTTGCATCAAGCCATGGCATCATTACCTATGGAAATATTCCTTTTGCACTAAGCGATTTGACTACATTAAGTAATGACGTCCTTGGCGATTGGGTTATATCAGCAAAAGAGGTATTGGGTGAATCATCTCATACACCTTGATTTTATGCAAAAATCGTTTATAATTTACCTTAGAATTTTATGAATATACATTTTTAATAAGGAAGGAAACTGTTATGTCTGGTTCAACATATGGAAATATATTTAAGATTACAACATGGGGAGAATCCCATGGCGCAGCACTTGGTGTTGTGGTAGACGGCTGCCCTGCAGGCTTAGAGCTTTGTGAAGCTGATATCCAGCGTTTTCTTGACCGTAGAAAGCCTGGAAGTTCACAGTACACAACTCCTCGTAAGGAAGCCGACAGTGTCGAGATTCTGTCAGGTATCTTTGAGGGAAAGACCACAGGAACACCTATTTCTCTGATAGTTCGCAATACTTCTCAGCGTTCTGCTGACTATAGTGAGATTGCCTCATACTACCGACCAGGACACGCCGATTACACCTTCGATGAGAAATACGGTTTCCGTGATTATCGTGGTGGCGGACGTTCTTCAGGGCGTGAAACTATCGGACGTGTTGCTGCAGGTGCTATTGCTTCCAAGCTGTTAGCTGAGTTGGGTATTCAGGTGAATGCCTACACCTACTCTATCGGTCCTGTTACCATTAATGAAGATAACTTCGACTTAGAAGAATCCTTAAAGAATCCAACAGGTATGCCTGATGCCGATGCCTCTGCACGTGCCGAGGAATATTTAAAGAAATGTATGGAGGAGCTTGATTCTGCAGGCGGTGTTGTTGCTTGTACCGTGAAGAAGCTTCCTGCTGGAATCGGCGAGCCTGTATTCGATAAATTAGACGCTGCTCTCGCAAAGGCAATGTTCTCTATCGGAGCCGTAAAGGCATTTGAAATCGGTGACGGCACTAAGGCAGCTTCCTCTAAAGGTTCTATCAATAACGATGCCTTTTATATGGAAGATGGTGAAATCAAGAAGAAAACAAACCATGCTGGCGGTATCCTTGGCGGAATCAGTGATGGCTCTGATATTACCATGAAGGCATATTTCAAGCCTACTCCTTCTATCTTTAGCGAGCAGGAAACCGTTAATAAAAATGGTGAGGATATTAAGGTAAATATCAAAGGACGCCATGACCCAATTATCGTACCTCGTGCCGTAGTTGTTGTAGAGTCAATGGCAGCAATTACGATACTGGATTCATTACTGATGAATATGACTTCCAGAGTGGATGGAATTAAGAAATTTTACGAATAACTAAGACACATAAAATCCGCGGTTGAACCAACCGCGGATTGCTTTTATCTAATCTAACTTATGAATATTAATACAGTTACCCTGCTTAATCTTCATCTCTCTACCATTCATAACTAAAAGACCATTCTCCATATCTACATTGAAAAACGTCATTGTATTCGACTCATGATTCAGAGATACCAAATGCTTATTATCAGGGAAAAGACATGCATCCTTAGGGAACTCACCACTAATAGGAAGATTTAATACTGTTCTCAGCTTACCTGTCTTATCATCCCTCTCATATACTGTAACCGTATTCTCTCCTGCATTAGAGGTTGTAATATAATTACCATCTAACGAAAGGTTACATGTGATTGCAGAAATACTCTGTGACTGATAATCCTCTGAGGTTGGAATCGACTGAATACGCTCAAAGAACGGATTGTCATCCTCCTCATGATACTCATATACGTCAATTGTATTCTTAACCTCATGAACAATATAAAGATACTTTCCATCATAAGAAAACTTCATATGTCTTGGTGCTGAACCAAGGTCGCTACGAATAATATCCACCTGCTTAAGCTTACCTCTGCTACGGTCAAGCTTATATACATTCACATGGTCAATACCAAGGTCTGCCGCACAAAGATACTTATTATCTCTTGTCATCTTTACACAGCTGATATGCGGACGTGAATTACGCTCTGCCATACTACCGATTCCTTTATGGAAGACTTCATCTGTAATTTCTCCAATTTCACCAGTCTCAGGGTCAAGACGCAATACTGTAAGCTTTCCATCATGGTATCCCGCTACAAATAAGAACTCGTCCTTATAATCTGTTGAAAGATAGCATCCTCTCATACCATTGATTGATGCCTTATTAATCAACTCCAAACCACCATCAGGCATAATTCTGAACGCCTCTACTCCAAAGTCTGTAATGGAATACAAATATTTATTATTGTGAGAACCTGTAATATAGGAAGAATTCGTAATCTCTACCTTTCCCTTCTCAGTAAAGGTTCCCTTCTCAACATCTACGTCATAAATGCTGATTCCATGATTATCCCCCATAGTATAAGTAGATACGTATGCTACATATTTCGGATTATTCATAATCTACCTCCATTTTATAAAATACAGCACTATTAACTGATAATTAAATGCCGTTTTTTCGCTTATTCTCATATTATCATATTGCCACTTATTTGTTAACAAGTTTTTTCGTTTTTTCAGTTGACATTGGTCGAATTTAAAGTATAATGAAACTGCTGTTGTTTAGAAATAGTAAACTCAAAGTTTATTGCAAGTGCTATGATTCGATGTACTTTTTCAAACTATAGAATGTGAGGCATTGTGATGGAAATTGGTAACAAAATTAAGGAATTGCGTATTCTGAAGGGACTTACGCAGGAGGAGCTTGCAGACAGAAGTGAACTGTCAAAGGGCTTTATTTCACAGCTTGAGCGTGATTTAACCTCTCCTTCTATCGCCACCCTGATTGATTTACTTCAGGTACTGGGCACTACTCCGAAGGAGTTCTTTGATGACGCAAGCGACAGTCAGGTCGTCTTTCATAAGCAGGATTATTTTGAAAAGACTGACCACGATTTGAACAATACAATTGAATGGATTATCCCCAATGCGCAAAAGAACATGATGGAACCTATCAGAGTTACCTTAGAGCCTAATGGTTCTATTTATCCTGACATTCCTCATGAGGGCGAGGAATTCGGTTATGTGTTATCAGGCAGTGTCCGTATACATATAGGAAAGAAACGCCATGTTGCCAAACAGGGAGAGGCCTTTTATTTTACACCTAACTCAGAGCATTATATTGAAAATGCAGGTAAGTCGAAGGCTGTTTTTATTTGGGTTTCTACCCCGCCTAGCTTTTAAGGGTTTATAGGTTTATATTGGAGGGTTTATAAATGAGTAATAAATTGATTGATTTACAGCACATCACAAAGTCTTACGACGGTCAGGTTATCTTAGACGACCTGAACCTTTATATTAGAGAAAATGAATTTTTAACACTTTTAGGTCCCAGTGGTTGTGGTAAAACTACTACCCTTCGTATTATCGGTGGTTTCGAAAAGCCTGACCAGGGACGAGTTATTTTCGGTGGCGAGGATATCACAAAGCTTCCTCCTAATAAAAGACATCTGAATACAGTATTCCAGAAATATGCTCTTTTTACTCATATGACAATTGCAGAGAATATCGCTTTTGGCTTGAAGATTAAGAATAAGTCAAAGGCTTATATAGATGACAAGATTAAGTATGCATTAAAGCTTGTTAACCTTGAGGGCTATGGTAATCGTATGCCTGATTCCCTTAGTGGTGGTCAGCAGCAGCGTATCGCTATTGCCCGTGCTATCGTTAATGAGCCTAAGGTGCTTCTCTTAGACGAGCCTCTTGGCGCACTTGACTTAAAGCTTCGCCAGGACATGCAGTACGAATTGATTCGTTTGAAGAATGAATTAGGTATTACCTTTATTTACGTTACACACGATCAGGAAGAGGCGCTTACCATGTCTGATACCATCGTGGTAATGAATCAGGGATATATTCAGCAGGTTGGTACACCTGAGGATATTTATAACGAGCCTGAAAATGCTTTCGTTGCCGACTTTATCGGTGACAGTAATATCATCGGTTCTATCATGGTTCGTGACGAGTTGGTTGAGATTCTCGGTGCGAAGTTTGCCTGTGTCGATAAGGGCTTTGGCGAGAACAAGCCTGTTGACGTTGTTATCAGACCTGAGGATGTTGAACTGGTTGAACCTGACTGCGGTACCATTAACGGTGTTGTGACACATATTATTTTCAAGGGTGTTCATTACGAGATGGAGGTGCAGGCAAACGGCTTTGAATGGCTTGTTCACTCTACAGATATGTTCCCTGTAGGTACAAAGGTCGGTATCCATGTAGACCCATATAATATCCAGATTATGCATAAACCAGCATCAGAGGACGAGGAGGCAGCAGGAATCGATGAATAAGAAATGGTTATCAGCACCCTATCTCGTTTGGGCTGTTGCATTTATCATCCTTCCACTGCTGATGGTTGTATATTATGGTCTGACAGATAAAACTGGTGCATTTACATTAGAGAATTTTTTAGCAATGGGAACTCCTGAGCATCTGAAAGCCTTAGGATTATCCTTATTATTATCATTAATCAGTACGATTATTTGCTTATTGCTGGCATATCCGCTTGCCATGATTCTTGTGGCATCCAACACCAGCAAGACCAGCTTTGTTGTTCTGTTGGTAATTCTTCCTATGTGGATGAATTTCCTGCTTAGAACCATGGCTTGGCAGACGCTCTTGGAAAAGAATGGTGTTATTAACGGTATTCTCACCTTCCTGCACCTGCCAAATCACAACTTAATCAATACTCCTGGAGCGATTGTTCTTGGTATGGTATATAACTTCCTGCCATTTATGGTACTTCCAATTTACAATGTGCTTGCAAAGATTGATAAAAACGTTATTAACGCTGCAAGGGACTTAGGTGCAAATGGTATACAGACCTTCTGTAAGATTACTCTCCCACTTAGCATTCCTGGAATCGTAAGTGGTATTACCATGGTATTTGTACCTGCACTTACTACTTTCGTAATCTCTAACCTGTTAGGCGGAAGCAAGATTCTCCTTATCGGTAACGTAATCGAACAGGAATTCACCACTGCTTCTAACTGGCATTTAGGAAGCGGACTTTCACTCATGCTTATGGTATTTATCATCATCAGCATGGTAATCAGTTCACTCTTTGACAAGGATGGGGAGGGCTCTGCATTATGATAAAAAAGCAAAAAGAATCCAAGGGCCGTTTCACAGGATTTTTAAAGAATTTTTATGTATTTCTTATCTTCGTATTCCTGTATGCCCCAATTGCAACATTAGTTGTACTTTCCTTCAATGCCAGCAAGACTCGTTCCAAATGGGGTGGCTTTACTCTGAAATGGTATGCCGAGCTTTTTGAGAATGAAGCAATTTTGCAGGCTTTTGCAAATACGATGATTATTGCGTTTTTATCCGCACTCATCGCTACAATTATTGGTACATTAGCTTGTATCGGTATGCGTAATATGAAGAAATTCTCTCAGAATGTTATCATGGGAATTACCAATGTTCCTATGTTAAATGCTGAGATTGTAACTGGTATTTCACTGATGCTTCTTTTTATTACAGTTGGTATCAGAACAGGATTTATGACAGTTTTACTGGCACATATCACATTTAATATTCCTTATGTTATATTAAATGTTATGCCAAAGCTTAAACAGGTAAATAACAGCACCTATGAGGCTGCGCTGGACTTAGGAGCATCTCCTAGCTACGCTTTCTTCAAGGTAGTGTTCCCTGAGATTTTACCTGGTGTACTTTCTGGTTTCCTGATGGCATTTACCATGTCACTGGATGACTTTATCATCACCCACTTTACCAAGGGTGCAGGTGTTGATACGCTTTCTACCAAGATTTATACAGAGGTTAAGAAGGGTATTAAGCCTGAGATGTACGCATTATCAACACTTTTATTTGTTACAGTTCTTGTTCTGCTCATCTTAGTCAATAAGATGCCTAGCAGTAAAGATAAAGCCCCTAAGAAGGTTTAAGTTTTACTATTGCAGCATGAAAAGCTGCTACAAGGGAGGATAAATTATGAAAAAGAGAGTTCTTTTCACTACTATTGCTGCATTAACAGCAGCTGCAATGTGCGGTTGTGGTTCATCCGACACACCAAATGGGGAAGTTATCGTGTACAATTGGGGAGAGTATATTGATCCTGAAGTTATCGAGATGTTCGAGGCAGAATTCGGAATCGATGTTATCTATGATGAATATGAAACAAATGAAACTATGTATCCAAAGGTTGAAGCAGGTGCTGCTACTTACGACCTCGTATGTCCTTCAGATTACATGATTGACAAAATGATTGAGAATGATTTGTTACAGGAGCTTAACTTTGACAACATTCCTAATGCTAAGGCAAATATTGGTGCTTCTTACTGGGAGCAGTCAGAGCAGTTTGACCCAGGTAACAAGTACAGCGTTCCTTACTGCTGGGGTACTGTAGGTATTCTTTACAACAAGACTATGGTATCTGAGCCAATCACAAGCTGGGATGTATTATGGGATGAGCAGTATGCTGACAATATCTTAATGCAAGATTCTGTTAGAGATGCATTCATGGTAGCTCTTAAGAGAAATGGTGCTTCTATGAATACTACTGACACTGCTGAGCTTGAGGCAGCTAAGGAAGAATTAATCGCTCAGAAGCCGCTTGTTCAGGCATATGTTGTTGACCAGGTTAGAGATAAGATGATTGGTAACGAATCTGCTATTGGTGTTATCTACTCTGGTGAAGCGATCTACACTCAGAGAGAGAACTCAGACCTTGAGTATGTTATCCCTGAGGAAGGAACTAATGTATGGATTGATTCATGGGTAATGTTAAAGGATGCTCCTAATAAGGAGAACGCGGAGAAGTTCATCAACTTCCTTTGCCGTCCTGACATCGCACTCAAGAATTTTGAGTATATCACATACTCTACTCCTAACGTTGCTGCTCAGGAATTAATCGAGGATGAGGACATTAAGAACTCTCCAATCGCATTCCCAGACTTAACACAGTATGAGAATATGGAGACATTCCTCTATCTTGGTGAAGAATTTGATGAGAACTTAAACGAGCTTTGGAAGCAGGTTAAGTCTAACTAATAAAATGAAAGAAGGTGCAGCCTTATGGTTGCACCTTTGTGTTTTCTATTAACTTTCCACGTTTAAATACATATTTTAAACTCAAGTCTTCTTTACGAAGTAATAACAAATCTGCTGCTTTTCCTTCCTCAATGGAACCATATTGGTTATCTATGCCGATGCATTTTGCAGGCGTTATAGTTGCACTAAGAATTGCTTTTTCAAGAGGTATATCAAAAGTTTGTACTGCCATTTTCATACATTCGTACAAATTTGAAACTGAGCCTGCAATAGTACCGTTTTCTACAAGCGTACAACGATTTCCTATCTTTCTTACATCCTGACCGCCCAGTTCGTAAATACCATCTGGCATTCCTGTACAACGCAAGCTATCACTAATCAGAATCATCCTGTCTACTCCTAACAGCTTATATGCCGCACGAACTGCTGACGAATGAACATGAATACCATCGCAGATAATTTCTGCTGTTACACCTTGGCTATCTGCGGTTGCCCCGACTACTCCTGGCTCCCGATGCGTAAACTCGGACATTGCATTATACAAATGCACTACATGGCTTGCACCTGCGTCAAATGCCCGCATTGCTGTCTCATAATCAGCATTGGTATGCGCAAGAGACACCTTTACCTGTTCCTGTACCTTACGAATATATTCTTCAAAGTTCGGATTTTCTTCTGGCGCAAGACCAACAATCTTCACCAAACCCTTTGAAGCCTGCAAAAAACGCTCCACAATAGCGGCACTACACGGAAGTATATATGCTTCATTCTGTGCGCCTTTTTTTATTGGACTAATAAACGGTCCTTCCATGTTAAAGCCAACAAGCTCTGCTCCATCTTCATGGTAAGTGGAAGCATACTCTGCTCCAACAGTCAGAACCTTTTCAAGTGTATCTGTCGGTAGTGTCAAGGTCGCAGGACAGATTGCCGTTACCCCTACAGATGCTTCATATTTTGCTATTTTATCATAGGCTTCCAACGTTCCGTCACAGATGTCATATCCCATTGCGCCATGAAAATGAATATCTATCAATCCAGGAATGGCATAACAATCAGTTCCGTCATAAACAATATCATCCTCTGCCGCAACTGCATTCGTAAATACGCCGTTACTTATACCTATTTCACCCAGACGAAATCTGCCATCTGCTCCAAAAATCTCCGCATTTTTTATAATCATCTATGTAATCTCCTCCGCCCTGACTCCATTACAAGCTTGTCCTACTCATTTATATTCCATGCACTATCCATGACCTGTAGAGCAAATGACCTCGGAAGCTCTACTTCTCCTAATGCCTTCTCCAGCTTCTCTTGCAAAAGCAAACGCTCTTCCGCACGTTCGGCTTGCAACGCGCCAGGTGAAGTTCTTCGTTTCTTTTCTTCTAATCGGTCCGCTTCGGCTGTCTCTGGAGATAATTTCCAGTCCTGTTCTGGCGCCCCTATCAGTCCAAGTTCATCAATCTGCTCCTGTAACTTCTTTACTTCAGTGCTAAACTGTTCCCATGTCTCTATACCATCTGGTCTTGTAGCCTTTAGTGCCACTGCCGCCACCCTTGGAAATAGCAGATATGCCGCTCTGTCAATATTCGTAATACGCTCCGCCCATAGCATACACTCCATGCCTAGAAGATTCTCCTCATATCCATCGGCATACTTTGGTACTCTAGGTGTCTGCCAAATATGATGTACATCAATAGACGAATAAGGATAATCAAAATAGAAATGCTCTATATCGGAATAAATTACTTTTCCGCCTGCCTTCATAAACTCTGCTGTCTCTTCATCATTTCCCATCCAATGCTGAGCGATAAAATGCTTCGGAAGCATACCACCTGCAAGGCAATCATTAAAGACGATTGTGCTTTTCCCCTTTTGCGCCAAATATTCTCCTATTTCCAGCACAAGCCAGCGTTGTAATTCCTCTTCGTCCTTCAAACTTTTCTCTCTGATACGACGTTGGCAGTCAGGGCAGCGTCTCCAATGAAGCTTCAAGGCTTCATCACCGCCTATATGCACTGCATCAAAAGGAAACAACTCAACTATTTCATCCATAATATCCTTAAGGAAATTAACAGCTTCATCCTTTCCAGCACAAATCAAATTAGGAAAAATACCACCTGCAGTCTCGACTTTATAATCGTATGGACTGTCAATCTCCTGCTCGCTCTTCTCCTTAATTACAGTGCGTCGGCATCCAAACTCAGGATAAGCCGCAAGCATCGCGCTGGCATGTCCTGGCAGCTCTATCTCAGGAACAATCTCAATTCCACATTCCTTGGCATAGCTTACAATCTCTCGTGCCTCTTCCTGCGTATAATAACCGCAATTATTCTCCGTCTCAGAAACATCGCCGAAGAAAGATGCCCCTCTCACTGAACCAATCTCTGTCAGCTTCGGATATTTCTTAATCTCAATGCGCCAGCCCTGGTCGTCCGACAAGTGCCAGTGCATCCTGTTCAAGCCGCAAATCTCGGCTGCCTTTATTAATTTCTTAATGTGCTCCACAGGCATATAGTGCCTGCATACGTCTAACATAAATCCCCTGTGTGAATACATTTTCTGTTCCATGTGATTCCCCCTTTAATAACTTTAATAACATTATAATGCTTCCCCTTAGGGAAGAGTCAACTAAAATCCCCCAAATAAAAAGAGCATAATTACTGTTACAATAACACCTACAGCCGCACCAAGCAAAGCCTTTAATACCGTTTGATACGGTCTTTTTCCTATTTCACGTTGCTTCTGTATTTCATCTAATGTCTTTCCTTCTGAGAAAGCGACAATCTCTTTATAGGTACTTACATCATTTTCCTTTTGAATCTTCCCAACCTTAAATGCCCAATAAAGTGTTACCGTATAAAGTGCTATCCATGCAATAATTCCATAGATTTGAAAAAACTTTACAAGGGGAACAAATGCCAGTAGGCTAATAAAGAACAAACTTCCAAAAATGTTCCCATAGTGATTGTGTTTCTGTACTGCTGCTTCGTTAATTTCTTTTTTCATGATTTCAATATCTCCTTTTATCAATTGGTCGAGAGATATTTCAAACAAATTGCTTAGTAACAGTAAGCTATGAATATCAGGATAGCTTTTGCCCGTCTCCCAATTAGATACTGTCTGCCTCGTCACATAGACCTTCTCTGCCAGTTCCTCCTGAGATAAGTTTAAGTTCGTTCTATATTTTCTGATTTGATTACTTAGTTCCATATTGTTACCTTTCTTGTTTCATAATCTCTTGACCTGATATCAGAGTATTCTCTTCTCAGAAAAAAATCTATCAAAGCGCTTTGACATCCGCTAAAATCAAGGTGTCAAAGGAATTTGACACATAGCCAATCCAAAAAAATCACCTTTCAACTCTCATATATCGACTAATTTCTCTAAATCCACAACTCTCCCAAAATCGTTTTCCAATCTCATTCCAAGATAATACTTCTATATCCATACTCTTGACACCTAAATACTCCAGCAATGCGTTGAATGCTTCTGTTCCATAATGTTGCTCTCTATATTTACTATCAATCAAAAATTGTCTCAAATACTTTGGCGTACAAGTATCCTTTACAAGTGCATACCCTACAATGTCATCACTCTTAACAAAAAAATATGCATTATAATCCGTATTTAAAAATCCTGCCATTCGTTCTTCCAGTTCTTTTATACTCATAGGATTATTACTTTTCTCATCTTCAATTAATTGCTTATTCAGTAAAGCTAATTGCTTTATATCATTCAATGTACATTTTCTAATCTTCATGCCTTTACCCATTATATACCTAGCTGCATCTTCCTAACCAATCCTTCATCAATTCTTCAAACAAAATTGGTTGTTCGATTTGCAAATTGTGTCCTCCCACATCTAACACTGCAAAACTAGCACGACTATAAGTTCTTGCAAGTCTCCACGCATCCTCATATCCTACACAATCATCTTGTCTTCCACAAATAATTAATGACGGTTTTTCAAAGGTTTCTGCTATAATTGCATCCACATCAAAGCCAAATTCATAATTATTTACAAGCAGATTAATAAATTCCTTATTAGCAAGCTGGATTCCTGGCAACACACCTTCACAATATTTCTCATAGGTATTCTCATCCGCAACAACTGCAAACTCACAAAAGTCTGCTCGTTCATCAGATGCTAAGTTGCCCAAAAACTCATTATTCCAAATCTTAAAATTTACTTTTGGCACATTACGCATCTTTTTATCAGCAACGATAACTGGACAAAGCAACATCATGCCATCTACTTTGTCTGTCATTTTACTTAATACTCCTCTTGCCAAATAACCACCATACGATTGCCCCACAAGAAGAAAATTGTCATTTATCTTTTCTTTAATAAACTCGACCAATGCCTCCAACATCTTATCTGCTGTTGCATATTCTAATGGTGCATCAGAACGCCCCATTCCCAATAAATCAATATAGATTCTCTTATATCCAATTACATTTTCAAAGATATGCTCCATACAAGATTTCATCAATCTCATATCGCATCCCAATCCATGTATCAATACAATTGGTTTTCCTTCTCCAATCTCTTCATAATAAAACATGCCTACAACCTCTTCGTAAAACAAATTATCCTATTCGCTTCCTCAAATCCCATATTCAAATGAAACGCCAAGCTTCCTTCATTAGTCAGCTCACAATCGCTAGCAAACTCACTACAGCCCATTTTCTTCGCCCATGCTTCACATTTGGCAAGTAACTCTCTTGCATATCCTTGCTTTCTATATCCATCACAAATAAAGATTCCTTCCAAATATCCAACAGGACTTCTATCTGTTCCTTCTACATAATCATGTCTAAGCTGGCACTGTGCAAATCCAATCGGCTGATTCTCAATCATATAAATGTAAATTGCGCTTTCATCGCTCGCGAGTATTTCTTCAAAATCCTCTGCAAGCCCCTCGACAGTATTCTCATCCCACATCAGAATCGCCATTTGAGCAAGTCTTGTCGCATCTTCTTTGGTTGCCTTGTATATCATAGTCCTTCTCCAATCTTACGCTTCCGTTACCAGTTTACCGCAAATATGCTCTGGTGTTAACTGCAAAAGAAGTGTATTAGGTCCAGATTGCTTAATTTCTTTTTCTATGTAATCTTTATCCTGTGTAAACTTGTAACTGAGCTTTGTTGTAATATCAACAATCATATCTATATCATCAATAATTGCAATCTTTCCAAATACAATAACACTTTTTACATTCCAAGCCCATTCACCCTCATTTCGATAGCCTTTGTCATAGACACAAAGAGATACCTTATTATGTTTTCTAAGGGCATCCTGTCTATGTCCTACCTTACCGCAATGAAAATAAATTTTGCCATCCTCTTCATTGTACCAATGGTTCATCGGCATTCCGTACGGATAGTCATCATCTCCTAATACAGATAACACACCTCTTGTTTCATTCTTCAAAACTTCCACACACTCTTGTTGCGAAAGTTTTTTGTTGATTCTCGTTAATTCTCTAAACATTATTAACCTCCTTTTCGGCAATACCTATTTCTTCTCGTAAAATACTAATGTCAATTTATCGTTGATTATCTCTGTTTTCCCAGTAGTACGATACCCCATTTTTTCATACAAATAGCAATTCCCTTTTTCTTGCAGTATGGTATCTAATTCCCACCCATCTTCTCCATGTATCCTCTCAACCTCTGAAATAGCCAATTGCGCAATGCCCTTATTTCTATGTTTAGGTATTATAAAGATGGGCGAGATTCTTTTGTTCACAGAGTTTTCTTTCTTATCTACAACACGAATCGCACCTACGATATCTTCATTTACAAACATCAAATAGTAATATGTAAAAGGTTGTTTTAATCTCATAATTACCTTTTCAATAGGCTCGCTTCCAGGATTTGTATCATAATCTTGATACTTCTCCAGGAGTTCTGCGAATGCTTCTATCTGCATTTTCCATATTAATTCAGCATCATCCACCGTTGCCCTGACTAATTTTATATTCACTACTTCTCGCTCCTTTGATTAGCAAAATACTCATCCGCCAATATCGAATACCAAACCTCATCAATAATGCCCTGATTGCACTTACCTGCTGCTCTTAATGTTCCCTCATAGGTCATACCAATCTTCTGCATAACTCTTCCTGACTTTGGATTGTCTGTGGCATGTACGGCAGCGACTCTATTAAAGCCTACTGTATCAAAAAGCAATTCCAAGACAGCCTTTCCTGCCTCAGGCATAATACCTTGCCCCCACCAACGAGTCCCCATACACCAGCCGAGTTCCGCTGATGCGGTGTTTTCATTATGGCGCACCACTGAAATATTACCAATGAGTTCACCTGTCTCCTTTAGTTCTATTCCCCAGCGATAAAACTCTGGCTTTGGATAATCGTCAATCCAAGACTGCAATACCGCCTTAGTTACCTCTACATTGGGATGTGTTGGCCATGTCAAAAACTTCGTTACTTCATCCTCTGATGCCCAGTTACGATACATAGCTTCCGCATCCTCTATTGTGAACTGACGTAATATCAATCTATCCGTCTCTATTCGTATCGTTCCCTTATGATTCATAATCCTTCTCCTCTATCTCCAATTCCCAAATCTTCCACTGCTCTCCGCAAAGCTCTAAAATGATTTCTTTATCTAACTTCACGTCCTTGAATCCAGCCGCTTTATAACAATAATAAGCAGGCATGTTATTATCAAACACACCTAATGTTACCTTTTCAACCCTTAAGATTTCAAAAGCATATTTCAACGCAAGCTGTAGCATCTCTTTTCCATATCTCATACCTCTTTTGGAATCGTCTACAATTACAAATCCGAAGCGCAATATTGTCTTCTTCTCATCTGTAAATCTCATAATTAGATGTCCAACTGCACCGCTCTCATCAAAGGCTGTCATTGGATAAAAATTGTCCTCTTCCTCACAATCACCATTGTAATCAAAGTACTTTTCATTCATAACATCCTCTGTAAGTGGATAAGACTCCCACCTGTCAGAGCTCCATTTTCTAAAGCTTACCTCATCCTTGCACCATGTAACGATTGCTTTTGCGTCACAGTTCTTATACGGTCTAAGTCTTAGCATGTTTCATCACTCCTTCATCATTTCAAGCACCACAGCATTATCGCCTGCTGTACCTCCAGCAAATATTTCTTAAACTCATATCCCACAAAATACTCTGAATCAATCACATCCACCGAAACCTCTTCTCCTCTGTAAAATGGTGGACATGGATTCAACAATGCTCCTTCATTTGCCATATCCATAACAGTTTTTGTGACCTGATAGTCTCGAAAAGCCTCAAGTGCATCTGCTGCCAAAGAATCCGTACAAACAATATCCTTTCCTTTGATGGCATCACAAATATTACTATCTATGACTAAGCCATCCATCTCATATCCCTTCGCACAACACTGTTCCAACTCAAATCCCATAACTTCAGCAGCTTCCTTCCATGTCAAACCAATGTTCCCCTTTGCACCACAGAACAAATACTTATCCTGAAGGAAATCATTTCTAAGCTTAGAAAGCGCATACATATCCGAAACAATTTCACAAGGATGATTCAAAGATGTCATTGCATTAATTACAGGAACTGACAGATACTTTGAAAGCCTCTCCACCACACCAATATCCTTATGTCGCACAACCACCAAATCAGCCCAGTTATTCAGATAGCCGCATACATCCTTCAAATCTTCCTTTTTATCAAGCGTTTCTGGCGGGAAGAGAATTGTTTGTCCGCCCAACGAATGAATTCCTTTTTCAAAAGAGATTCGTGTTCTAATGCTAGACTCTGGAAAAAACATTACTACACATTTCCCTTTTAAGAAATCTATGTACTTGCCCTGCTTGAGTTCATCTGCTATCTGAAAAATTTCAAATATATCCTCTGATTTATAATCCGTTAATCTTACGAAATGCTTCATTGCGTTAAATCTCCTACTTCCAATCCTTCCATACCTCAGGCATAAAACCTACCGTCGCCTGTTTACCATTTCTCACAATCGGAGTTTTCAACACCTTCTGATTCTCCAAGATTTTCTCATCTTTATCCTCATCAGCTATATATTTGATAAGTGCCAATGTGTCCTTATCCTTACAGTTCTCATCAATCATCTTCTCAATACCGCCAAC
>JAFUKJ010000037.1 GCA_017467805.1 Lachnospiraceae bacterium | reverse complement strand
GGTACAGGACGTACACTTCACCCAGATAACATGGCAGCTGGTCCAGCTTCTTATGGTATGACAGATACTATGGGACGTATGCACTCAGACGCTCAGTTCGCTGGTTCTTCTTCAGTTCCAGCTCACGTAGAGATGATGGGTCTTATCGGTGCAGGTAACAACCCTATGGTTGGTATGACTGTTGCAGTTGCAGTTTCTATCGAAGAAGCAGCTACAGCAGGTAAGTTCTAAGGAATAATTAGATATATTAAAGGCTTTTCAAGTTGTGACTTGAAAAGCCTTTTTATATTGCACAAGTCTACATAACAAATTATAATCTATATAAATAGACATAATCTACAGAACAGGAGAGATAGCGATGAAAAGTATTAAGCCAGGCAGAGGCCCTTCAATGATGGGCGGCGTTACAGGCATTTTTATGATAGGTTTTGGTGTGATATGGACTTTGGGCGCAGCGCAGATGAGTCCGTTATTTGCATTGTTCGGCGTTCTTTGGACGGGAATTGCCATCGCACAGACAGTATATAACTTCAAGAATGCAACAAGTAAGAATCGTTATTCGTCATTTGATATTACGGAAGGGGATGAGGAACCTGACCCTTTGAATGTTCGTTTTGGTGAATGGACAGAGGAGCAGGATACATATAAAGCAGATGCGCCGACAGGTGACAGCAAGTTCTGTCCATATTGCGGAACGAAGGTTGAGGCAGATTATACATTTTGTAATGAATGTGGTAAGAAGTTACCGTAATATGCGCTTATATAAGCCAACTAAACCAACAGTCGGTTGCTGAAATCATCACGCATATATAGAATAGTGCTATAAATTATAAGGGTGAGATGATATATGTTCGAGATTGATAAGCAGAGGTTTGGAGAGTTTATTGCAGAGTGCAGGAAGCAAAAGGGAATTACACAGAAGGAGCTTGCAGAGAAACTGTTTATATCAGATAAGGCAGTCAGCAAGTGGGAAAGAGGACTCAGTATGCCTGATATTACATTGCTTGCGCCTTTGGCAGAGCTGTTGGGGGTATCGGTTGCTGAATTGCTGGAGTGTCGAAGGTTGCAAGAGAATGAAGCGATAGATACGAAGCAGGCAGATGAACTTGTAAAGAAGGTAATCGTATTATCCGAAGAGGAGCAGCAAGCTTTAAATGTTCGCAAGCGGAAACGAATCATGATATATTTAGCAAGCGTTGGAATCTCAGTTGTGGAGATAATGCTGTTGTTATTACTTGGTTATACGCCTACGGATTTGTTTTTCTATCTAGGAACGGCGATGATACTTGCAGTAAGTTTTGGTATTTATTTTTGGATTGTTATGAAAGAGAAATTACCAACTTATTATGATGAGAATAAAGTTAGCATATATGGAGACGGTTTCTTTTCCATGAACATGGCAGGGATTCATTTCAATAATAATAACTGGCCGCATATCATACGAGTTGGTCGGATATGGTCTGTAGCTACGATGGATATTTTGCCGATATTGTATTTATGCTTAAGTCTTGTCTTTTCAAAGATATGGAATATGGAATGGATGGCGGTTCTGATAACACCTGTAGTAGCTGGATTATTCATACCTATGTATATAGTTGGAAAAAAATTTGAATAACAGTATGGAATTTGTTGTAAAATAATTTTATATAAAACAAAATCTTGTGTACATAATTAGTTAATAGTATAATTGTTATGTACACTTTTGTTTTGTAAAGAAATGATGGCGTGTTTTATCGGGGGAGTTTACATGGGTATTCAAGAGAAGGACGATGAATTGTTTGGAGATATTGAAGAGTTAATTACTTCATCCTTGCAGGATACGTCTGCGGCAGATGATGAAGATGTTTTGGATTCGCTATGCAAATCGATTGCAAAGACAGATTCCTGTGAGGCATTAAAGACACAGGCGGATAAGGGCGATACAACCGCAGCTTTGCAGGTGGCAAGCTGGTATATTGCGAATGCGCAGAATATTATAGATTACTGTCATGCGTATAAGTATGCAAAGAAGGCTGCAAAAGGCGGTCACATAGAGGCATATTATATTTTGGGGCAGTTGGCTTTGTATGGAACGGGTTGTTCTAAGAATATTCCAAGAGCAATTAGATACTTGAGTTATTTTGCGGAAAATGTAGATGAAAAAGAATTACCTAATGAGTCTGTGTTGGTGGATGCCTATGCGAAGCTGGCAGAGGCAGAAGCAAGCCGTGGAAATCGAAGGCGTGCATATGAGTATTATATGGAGGCACAAGAACTGGATAAGCGCTTTGATACGCAGCTTGGACTGCTAAAGGCGGAGATGGCAGATACGCAGAGAGGTTTCTTTTTTGCAGCGGTTGTAGTTGCAACTGCGTTTTTGTGTGTATGTGGGTTATTATTCTTTTTTGTGAACTATGTTGCAAAGGATAGTGCTTATGCAAAATATATGCCATGGAATGAAGTCGAACAGGTGCAGACAATAGATAGAGATTAGATATAAGAAAAGGTGTTGCAAATTACCATTGCAGCACCTTTGTTGCTATTTATTAATAAATTTATCAATGATTCGATCATCGGAGGTTTCCTCGTGAATGATAACATTTTCATCCTCAGGTATCTCACCTGTTAAAATATAACCGATGTATTCGATACGTGTCATGGCTCTTTCGTAATACTGGTGAGCGACATCGGCATCAGTAGCATTGAACGCCTCTGACTCGTATGCAGAATGAAAATAGGAAACTGCTATTGACATATTCTCGCTTGCTTCGTCTGCAAGAGGCTCAATACTTAAATACTGTTCGGGAACGGAAAGCTCGGCCAATGTCTGGAATTCCTTATCGAGATTGTCTAGCATGGTTAGGAGGTCTGCACAAGCATTCTCGTCTGTTACATCTAATTCATTCATCTGCATGTCGATGCTCAAAACGGTATTAGTAAAGCTGGAAATAGAGCTAGAAAATGTGGCAAGAGCCCTTTCTTCATCTGTCTTATATCCGCAACCTGTAAGGCCAAGAGCAAATATGCATGCCAAAATGAAAGCAGTTATCTTATGGTTCATTGTTTTGTAACCAACCCTTCTAAAATAGTACAATTATGATTTAAATGTATCATATAATCTGACTGAAATCAACAAAACTTGCGTATGAAAAAAATAAAATGAAATTGTCAAAGAAATAGATTTCCGAAAAAAGTAATAAATGGAAAATAAAGAATTAATGGTTTACTTAAAACTTTATATTATGTATAATTATTAGTATGTATATTTCAAAACAGGTAAATTTGAAATATATGAAAATTGTGAATTGTGAAAGGATAAGAGTGAACATTATGATCGGCGCTGACGCTATGGTTAAGTGTCTTGAGTTAGAGGGTGTTACCACGGTATATGGATATCCTGGTGTGGCAATATGTCCATTTTATAATAGCATCACTGATTCAGACATACAATCAATATTAGTAAGGACAGAACAGAATGCTGCGCATGCGGCAAGCGGAGAGGCCCGAGTCACAGGCAAGGTTGGTGTATGTGCAGTTACCAGTGGTCCAGGTGCGACAAACCTGATTACAGGTATTGCGACAGCATTTGCAGACAGCATTCCTTTGGTTTGTATTACAGGACAGGTTAACAGTGAGCTGATTGGAAGTGACGTATTCCAGGAGGCAGATATCACAGGAGCCGTTGAGTCATTTGTAAAATATAGTTACTTAGTGAAGAAGGTAGAGGATATTCCGAGAATTTTTAAAGAGGCATTTCATATCGCCAGTACAGGTAGAAAGGGACCTGTATTGATTGATGTTCCGATTGATATTCAGAATGCGAATTTTAAGAATTTTAAGTATCCTGAGAGTGTAAGCTTAAGAACCTATAAGCCAACTGTGAAGGGCAATTTTGTACAGATTAAGAAGGTTATTAAGGAGCTTGAGAAGGCGAAGAGACCTGTTATCTGTGCAGGTGGTGGTGTGCTTTTAAGTGACGCGGTAGAAGAGTTAAGAGAGTTTTCGCATAGACATAGAATTCCTGTTGTTTCTACGATGATGGGAATTGGTGCTATGCCTACATTGGACGAGATGTATTTTGGCATGGTAGGTAATAATGGTAAGGCATATGCGAATCGTGCCATGAATGAGTCTGACTTGATTATCATGGTAGGTGCCAGAGTGGCAGACAGAGCAATCAGCCAGCCTGATTTAATTACAGAGAATAAGGTATTGGTACATATTGATGTAGACCCTGCGGAGATTGGTAAGAACTGTGGTCCTTCTATTCCTCTTGTAGGTGATGCGAAGCATATTATGCAGGATTTCTTAGAGCAGGAGTTTAGCTGTGAGCATGAAGACTGGATTAAGACTCTTGAGGAGTATCGCGTGACTATGGTAAAGCAGCGTACACCTGATGAGAATTATGTGGACCCTGCAGCATTTATTACCATGCTTTCAGAGGAGATGCAGAGTGATGCTGTTTATGTGGCAGATGTTGGTCAGAATCAGATTTGGTCATGCGGTTACCATATTGTGAAGGATGGAAGATTCCTGACTTCAGGCGGTATGGGAACGATGGGCTATTCGATTCCAGCGGCTATGGGTGCAAAGCGTGGTGATATGTCTAAGCAGGTTATTGCAGTATGTGGAGACGGTTCCTTCCAGATGTCCATGATGGAGCTTGCAACCATTATGCAGCATGACATTCCTGTTAAGATTATTGTTTTGAAGAATAACTACCTTGGTATGGTTAGACAGTATCAGCATTTTACTTATAAGGATAATTATTCGGTTGTAGATATTAAGGATGGTACACCTGATTTGGAGAAGCTTTCGGCAGCATATAATATACCGTTTATTCGTGTTGAGAATATGACAGATGCCAGAGCAAAGATTCAGGAGTTCCTTGCAAAGGATAATACTATGCTGATGGAATGTCTGATTGACCCAATGGATTTGGTATAAGGAGGACGCATAAATATGAAGAGAATATATTCTGTATTAGTAGAGAATAGAGCTGGTGTCCTCGGTAAGGTGGCAGGACTGTTTTCGAGAAGAAGCTACAATATTGACAGTCTTGTAGTAGGTGAAACAGATGACCCTGAGGTTTCCTGCATGACCATTGTCAGCAGTGGTAATCAGAGGACGATTGAGCAGATAGAGAAGCAGCTTAATAAGAAGATTGATATTATTAAGGTTAAGACCTTTGAAGAGAAGGACAGTATCAGCAGAGAGCTGATGTTGATTAAGGTTAAGTATAATCGTAACAACAGAAGAGATATCATGGAAATCTGTGATATTATGAAGGCTGATATTGTAGATATGTCACATTCGACAATGATGATTCAGATTTGTGATATGCCTGAGAGAATTAAAGTTATGCTTGATATGATGAAATCTATCAGCATTGTAGAAGTAGCAAGAACAGGTACACTTGCTCTTCCTAAATGTATTGACAACTAGGATAAGAGTTGTTAAAATGAAAAACGTATGCGGCGCATAATTTGCGCAAAAGGAGTGTATTTTTATGCAAAAGAAGGTTTTCCAGCTTTTGGTAGATAATAACGCTGGTGTACTCAGTCGTATTTCAGGACTGTTTTCCAGACGAGGCTATAGTATTGAAAGTATTACAGCAGGGGCAACAGAGGATCCGAACTACACAAGAATTACAATCGTTACTTTAGGTGACGAGGATGTTCTTGAGCAGATTGAGAAACAGGTTGCAAAGCTTGTAGATGTAAGAGACATTCGTGAACTTAAGCCTGAGAGCAGCGTTTACAGAGAGCTTTGCCTGATTAAGGTACGTTCTACACAGGAGACAAGACAAGGTCTTTTCTCGGTGGCAGAGGTATTCAGAGCGAAGATTGTTGATGTGAATGTAGACAGCTTGATTATTGAGCTGACAGGTGACCAGTCTAAGATTGATGCTTTTATTGCATTGGTTCAGGATTATGAGATTCTGGAGATTGCAAGAACAGGTATTGCAGGTCTTGGAAGAGGTTTATAGGATGGAGTTTATCTCTAGTAAGCAATTGGGCTAATAGTCCATTCGATTAAATTTTTACATATTTCTAGGAGGAGAAATAAAATGGCAGACGCAAAGATTTATTATCAGGAAGATTGTAACTTATCTATTTTAGAGGGAAAGACAATCGCAGTTATCGGTTATGGTAGCCAGGGACATGCACATGCATTAAACGCTAAGGAGTCAGGATGCAACGTTATCATCGGTCTCTATGAGGGAAGCAAGTCATGGGCAAAGGCTGAGAAGCAGGGATTTGAAGTATATACAGCAGCTGAGGCGGCTAAGAAGGCTGACGTTATCATGATTCTTATCAATGATGAGTTACAGGCAGATATGTACAAGAAGGATATCGAGCCAAACCTTGAGGCAGGTAATATGTTAATGTTCGCTCATGGTTTCAATATTCATTTCGGATGCATTAAGCCACCAGCAGATGTAGACGTTACAATGATCGCTCCTAAGGGACCTGGTCATACAGTACGTTCAGAGTACCAGGCTGGCAAGGGTGTTCCTTGTTTAGTAGCTGTTGAGCAGGATGCTACAGGTAAGGCTTTAGATAAGGCTTTAGCTTACGCAGCAGCTATCGGTGGAGCAAGAGCTGGTGTTCTTGAGACAACATTCAGAACAGAGACAGAGACAGACTTATTCGGTGAGCAGGCAGTACTTTGTGGTGGTGTTTGTGCATTGATGCAGGCTGGTTTCGAGACATTAGTAGAGGCTGGTTATGACCCAAGAAATGCTTACTTCGAGTGTATCCATGAGATGAAGATTATCGTTGACTTAATTTACCAGTCAGGTTTCGCATGAATGAGATATTCTATCTCTAACACAGCTGAGTACGGTGATTACATCACAGGACCAAAGATTATCACAGATGAGACTAAGAAGGCTATGAAGAAGGTTCTTTCTGATATTCAGGACGGAAGCTTCGCTAAGGAGTTCTTATTAGATATGTCAAATGCTGGACGTCAGGTTCACTTCAAGGCTATGAGAAAGCTTGCAGCTGAGCATCCAGCTGAGCAGGTTGGTGAGGAGATTCGTAAGCTTTACAGCTGGAACAACGAAGAGGATAAGTTCATCAACAACTAATTCTTTGATTAATATGTATATTAAAAGGTGGCTTTTGATAAGCCACCTTTTTTGATGTGATGTTATTGTTCTGAGTTTGTTGAGTCTTCTGGTAGAATTACTTCTTTAATAGCTTCTTTGACTGGAGTATCTTCAACAGCTGTTTCCTCAATAGGAGTATCTTCGATTGCGAACTTCTCCATGGACTGATTTAATACAGTAATCTGCTCTGATAAAGCAGTTGCTTCGTTCATAAGGTAATTTACCATCTGCGTTTGAGTATTTACGGTAGCAGTTACTTCTTCGATAGAAGCCGCTGCTTCCTGAGAAATAGCAGCAATATTACGAAGTGAATCGCCAACTTCTTCTGTCTGATTATTTACCTGCTTCATGTCGCTTGTTGCAAGATTTAATTCGTTAATTAAAGCTAAAGTACAATCCTTAATCTGATTGAAGATTTCAACAGTGCTACGGAATTGATTAACCTGCTCCTGAACCTGTGCCTGTGTCTGGTTAGCTGAATCCATGGTTCGTTCGGTAGCCTGTGTGATACTCTTGATGATTTCCTGAATCTGTTTACTTGATTCCTTGGACTGGTCAGCAAGCTTTCTGATTTCCTCTGCAACAACAGAGAATCCGCGACCGTGTTCGCCTGCACGGGCAGCTTCGATAGAAGCATTCAGAGAGAGAAGGTTAGTCTGACCTGCAATTCCATCAATTACATTGACAATATTTCGGATTTCAATAGAGTGTGCATTTACTTCTTCAATTTCCTTGCTTAAGGTCAATGTAATTTCGGAAGTAGAGTCTGCCTGAGCCTGGATACCGTCAACGATGACTTGTCCCTGATCTACAGCATTCATTACTTCGCCAGCAAGATTTTCGATTGATTTTGTCTTGCTGTATACACCGTTCATATTGTTAGCAAGGTCGTTCATTCTCTGGTGGCTGCTATCTGTTTCTTCAGCCTGAGTCTGAGTACCTTCGGCAACTTCTTCAACAGCCTTAAGAATTTCCATCATAGAATTATTAATATCTGATGTACGTTCTGTGAGGTCTACGGACATTTGATTTACCTTATCTCCGAATTGCTGTGTTTCAACTAAGAGAGAGCGGATACCTGATAAGGTATTGTTTAAGCTGTCGTTTAATACTTTGAATTCATCCTTACGTTTTGTCGTGAATTCTTTTGAAAGATTTCCTCGTTCAACTTCCTTCAGACCTTTGACAAGCTTCTTTACAGTGTCTTTGATTCCGTTTGCAATCATTGTTCCTGCACCAAGAGCAACAATAGCAGCGATAATTACGATTAAAAATGTAACTAAACTGATAGCCTTTGCATCCTCAAGGAGAATGTCTTGAGGTACGAGTGCGCATAAGGCAATACCAGTAGAACCGACAGGAGAGAAGAAGTACTCGTACTTTTTGCCGTTTACACGAACTGTGCGGCTTTCTGCTTCGCCTGTTTCTAAGCTCTTATTGTAATGGTCGTGACCAACAAACCATGTTTCACCTTCACCGTTAATGTTATATAAGGTTTCCTGTCCCTGAATGACACCAATCTCACGTCCGTCAGAGGATACGAGTGCTTTGATACTTTCATCACCTGTATCCAGACTAAGTAACATTTCTTCAACGATACTGATATCAATATCCAGTACTAATGCGGCATCAGCCTTTAAAAACTCCTGAAGATATGCAAAAGCATAGCTTGCATTATCAGCTTTTATATTTTCATCAACGAAGGTATGATAACCTATCCAGCCTGAACGGGTTTTCTTATCCTTGTTTAAGTATTGTCCTTCAGAGGATGCTAAGTATACATTGTAGTGGTCATCAGGAAGAGACCCTGTAAGAGAAGTAACCAGCTTTCCTTCATTTGGAACAATCGTGTAGCTGTATAAATATTTATTTGCTGCCTTCATCTGACTCATAATAACTTTTACGGTACTCAAATCATCTGAAAGTGTTTCGCTCTTCATATCATAATTTTCATAGAAATCAGAGATAGTACTGTTTGTTACCAGCTCTGCACCCTTTGAGGATACGGAATCACAGATAACAGAGAAGTAGTCTGCAGCGGCAGAAACTGTAGCCATAGCGGATTCCTTACACTGATTCAGGATTGCGTTTGAGGCTGTTCGATAAGATGCAACACCTAAAACAATCATCAGTAATACAGGGATAATTGAGATTGCCATAAGGCTTCCCATAATACTTTTTCCTGAGAATACAGTGTTCACAAGTAAATCTTTGACTTTGGTTAAAATCTCAGCTACCTTAGGTGGGAGAGTTATTTTCTTCTTTGCGTTATCCTTAGGCTCCTTTGCAGAAGCATCCTTCTTTGCCTTGAGATTAGGCAATTGTAGCTTTTTCTTTTCGCCTTTTTCTTTCTTTTCCTTTATAGGCTTTTCTTTAGGTGTTTTCTCCTTAGGAACTTTTACCTTAGGAATTTTTTCCTTTGGTTCCTTTTTGACGAATAAAGACTTTTTCTCTTTCTTTGGTTGCTCATTGCCTGCGGAAGCAGAAGCAATATCAGTTGCAATGTCGGAAACGGGCGTCTCCTGTGTCTGAACAGGTGGAGACTGCTTAGGGAGTTTGAATTTTGGGGGAGTTATTCCTTTCATAATAGGCACCTCTCTACAATTTTATATATTTTTACGCTATTATCAGTTAAAATGCGCATATGTTATAAAATATTATAACATTTTGAAGAATAAAAAGAAGTAAAAAAAGTGCCTATTTTATAAAGAACACATTATTGTTCAGATAAAATAAGCACTTACAAGAATATAGTAAACCGATTTAATTACGAGTTTGCTGATAGTAGTCTAAGAATGTTTGCACGGCAGGATTGGAGAAAGTCTTATCACGATACACAAAGCCGATATTTCGTTTGGAAATAACAATAGGAACAGGTATTTCGATAAGAGTTCCGTTTTTGATTTCCTTTTCAACGAAATTCCTTATGACGCAGGCGATACCAAGTCCTACGCTGGCAAATTCAATTAGCAAATCCATTGTGGAAACCTCTATGATGTTTCCGGCCTGTAGTTCGTTTGTGAGGATGTACTGGTCTGCATATTTGCGTGAAAGATTATTACTGTCCATCAACATTAAAGTTGCTTCTTTAAAAAGAAGACGTGTGTTGGCAGGGCTATGATAGTCAACGCCTGTACGAATCTTCAGGTTGTCCAGATAGCTTTGTGTTGCGACAAAGGTATCGTTAATTGCCTGTACCTTGGAGAAGGTGTGGGTGAAACTGGCGTCTGGTTCGCCAACTAAGCCAATATCAATATTTCCCTCCTCTAAAGCCTGTAATGTCTGATAAGTAGGCTGACAGGCGATTGAGATTCTGATGTGAGGGTTCTGGAGTACAAACTCTTTTAGATAGGGAAGGAGAAGATATTTGCAAAGAGTGGTACTTACACCGATTGTCAAATGGCTGACATCCTGGTTGGCTTCGAAACGAAGCTGTTCCTCTCCAAGCTCGATGGCATGAAAGGCTTCCTGCAGACGTTCGTACAGAATAGAGCCTTCGTGAGTAAGTGTAACGCCTCTCGAACTTCTTTTTAATAAGGTTACGTTCATGTTTTCTTCGAGACGCTGAACTGCCTTACTGACGGCGGGCTGACTGATATACAAGGCCTTGGATGCAGCGGAAATATTGTGGGTTCTTGCTACGGTATAAAAGATGTAATATGCGGATAAGTTTTGAGTCATGTAAAAGTCTCCTTTTGTATAGATAATTACAACGAAATTAATGTATGGTTTGCTATAACTAACTAGTGGTTATATAAAAATATCTTACTATAACTAGAAGTTATAGTAAATATAAAATATATGTATTTCATTTATGTTAATAAGTATGTTATGATAGGTACAGTTCATAAAGGGCGCACATAAAGTGCTGCATACAGCCCTTTGAATCAAAAATACACGAGCATACACTTTTAGAATGAATAACAGGAGGAATAAACAATGGGAATGACAATGACGCAAAAGATTTTAGCTGCGCATGCAGGACTTGAGTCTGTAGAAGCAGGTCAGTTAATTGAAGCAGATTTGGATTTAGTTCTTGGTAATGATATTACAAGCCCTGTTGCAATTAAGGAAATGGAGAAGATGCAGGTAGATGGCGTTTTCCATAAGGATAAGATTGCGCTTGTACCTGATCATTTTGTACCAAATAAGGATATTAAGTCAGCAGAACATTGCAAGTGCGTTAGAGAATTTGCAATTAAGAATCAGATTACAAATTACTTTGAAGTGGGAGAGATGGGTATTGAGCATGCACTTCTCCCTGAGAAAGGACTTACAGTTGCAGGTGATGTAATTATCGGTGCAGACTCTCATACATGTACATATGGTGCGCTTGGCGCATTCTCTACAGGTGTAGGAAGTACAGATATGGCTGCAGGTATGGCAACAGGTAAGGCTTGGTTCAAGGTTCCAAGCGCGATTAAGTTTAATTTAACAGGAAAGCTTCCTGAGTGGGTAAGCGGTAAGGATGTTATCCTTCACATTATCGGTATGATTGGTGTAGATGGAGCACTTTACAAGTCTATGGAGTTCGTAGGAGATGGTATTGCTAATCTTTCTATGGATGACAGATTTACAATTGCTAACATGGCTATCGAGGCAGGTGGTAAGAACGGTATCTTCCCAGTTGACGAGAAGGCTATCGAGTATATGAAGGAGCATTCTACAAGACAGTTTACAGTATATGAGGCTGACGAGGATGCTGTATATGATGAGGAGTACACAATTGACTTAAGTACATTGAAGTCAACAATCGCATTCCCTCATTTACCAGAGAATACTAAGACAATTGATGAGATTACAGAGGATGTAAAGATTGACCAGGTTGTAATCGGTTCTTGTACAAATGGTAGAATTGACGACCTTAGAATCGCAGCAAAGGTATTAGAGGGACGTCATGTAGCTAAGGGTATGAGATGTATTATCATTCCAGCTACACAGGCTATCTATATGCAGGCTATGGAAGAGGGCTTATTAAAGACCTTTATTCAGGCAGGTGCAGTTGTAAGTACACCAACCTGCGGTCCTTGTCTTGGCGGATACATGGGTATCCTTGCAGAAGGTGAGCGTTGTGTATCTACAACCAATCGTAACTTTGTAGGTAGAATGGGTCATGTGAATTCTGAGGTTTATCTTGCAAGCCCTGCTGTAGCTGCTGCAAGTGCAATCACAGGTAAGATTTCAAGCCCAAACCAGTTATAAGGGAGGTCAATTATGAAGGCAACAGGTAGCGTTTTTAAATACGGAGATAATGTTGATACAGATGTAATCATTCCTGCAAGATATTTGAACTCTTCTGACCCAGCAGAGCTTGCAACACATTGTATGGAAGATATTGATAAGGATTTCGTTAAGAATGTTAAGAAGGGTGATATCATCGTTGCAAATAAGAACTTTGGATGTGGTTCTTCAAGAGAGCATGCGCCAATCTCTATTAAGGCAGCTGGTGTTAGCTGTGTAATCGCTGAGACATTCGCTAGAATTTTCTATCGTAATGCAATCAATATCGGTCTTCCAATCGTGGAGTGTCCTGAGGCTGCTGTAGCAATTTCAGCAGGTGATGAGGTTGAGGTTGATTTCGATTCAGGTGTCATTACAGATAAGACAACAGGTCAGACCTTCCAGGGGCAGCCTTTCCCAGAGTTCATGCAGAAGATTATTAAGGCAGAGGGTCTTGTAAATTATATTAACAACAAGTAATTCGGGATATTTATATTTGAAGTTTTAAGAGAGTTCAGAAGTGCAACAGACTTTTGAACTCTCTTTTTGTCCAATAAGCTGTCTCGCGAAGCGTGGCGGCGTTTGGTTATACAAGCATTTCGGATGCCATAACCTCCCGCTTTAACGAGGAGTTATGGAATTGGATAAGCCGTATTTCATAGCCGTATAGTTCGATACAGGTAATGTAATCGGGATGAACACAGCAACCGCAGTTGTAATAGGGCGTTTGTTCATTTCCCAATGTTTCCTTATGGGTATGCCCCACTAAAAGTGGACGCTGAAAAGACTTAGCGTAATGAATATATTTTTTTTCGAGCTTGCTTTTCTTGGTGCGACATTTCGACGCACTGGTAGGGTCAGTAATACCAATTCCCTCAAGAGGAGTCCAAAGGTAGCGTACTAAGAAGCGTGCCAGCTTCCACAGGACGGAATTGAGAAAATCAGCCTGATGACCATGTGTTACATATAAGGAGTAGTCAGGGCAACGGGATTGAAAAATGATTCCCTCATATATCGTAAGATTATGAAATGGATTTTCACAGCATTTTTTCGCCATGTCATGATTTCCATAGAGCATATAAAGCCGATTTTTCTTATGAAAATGGCAAAGCTGCTTGAAGATATCATCGTGAGTCTCCATGATTTGCATAAGGGTGTAATTTTCCCATAATTCGTCGCCGTCTCCGACCTCGATGTATGTAAAATCACATTGATAGTAATACTGGAGAGCAGAAAGATAACAGGCTTTATTTTGTAGAAAATTATCATTTTTGTTACCAATGCCTCGGTGGCAGTCGCTGAAAAATACATAGCGTGTATGCTGATTTATCGGAAGAGTAGGTGCTTTTTCGAAGGCATGATTTAATCGTGTTTGATAGCTCATAGGCATACTCCGTTCTATTTGGGAGATTTTGTTTTGAATAACCACTTGATAATAAAAGGCAAATAATAGTAGAGATAAAGTATTTTATTACCACAGCTCTTGAATGGTCTTGTAATAAAGTTGTATAAAAAGCAGAATAGGCGGCAGGAAGCCAGAGCGATACGTCGCACGAAATTACGGAAAATGGTGTAATGCCGTTTGCTTTCTTTGAAGGTAAAATAAAGTGTTAGTCCGTTTATTTTACATGAAATATGTGGCAATGTTTGTATGAAACTTTCGTAGAAGCTACGAAGCATTGCACGATTTTTGAATTGTATTGCTATATTTAAAGTAAGATTCTCGGGTTTTGTGTATATGCCTGGCTTGAAAATAGTTAGCCACCAATGTTTCTTGGTTTGGGAGGCAATTTCATTGTAACTATTTCCTTGATTATCAAACCGAATAAGCTGCAATGAAATATCAAGCATATCATTTGCGTCTACAGCATGAAACAGTTCGCTTTTATGCTCATTAGGAGGAATAATTGTGTCGGCACAGTAGATACCAAGCTCACAGCCTGTGCTGATGCCGTATTGCCCCTTCCAGATTTCGATAAGCCATGTTCTTGAGTTATAATCAAAGTAAATGGTCTCGTAATCAAATATCATGTTAAAGTAGGGCGCAGATAGGTCGTAAAAGCTGGTATAACCAAATAGCTTTTGAGGCGCATCAAGTCTGGTGGCAAAGATATCTTCGCTTGGCTCATATAAAAAGCCGAAGGGCTTTGCGAAAGAGTCAAGAAGTTCATTTTTCTCATAAATACTAAGAGAATTTACTTTTTTGATATTTCTCTTTTTCTTAAATTGAAGCAGAATAATAAAAAATATAGGTAAAAGAATCATTATGGCAATGATAATATATGGCGAGTGGTTCATAGTGTCCCTAATTTCACGCTTTTATTACATTTTATGCGGGTATTCGGGAAAAGGTTCTTGAAGAATAAAAAGGAAACATATGTTTTCTTTTGCTTTTCTTTTTATTTTAGTTATGTTAATATAGTAAGTGGAGGCATAGTTGTTAATATGAAACGTAATGATAGATGGCTTTTGATTGTGGTGACTGTTGTAATTGTGTTGCTTTTCGTTGGATTATGGCTGGGGCAGAGCGATGGAAGTTATATCACGGTATATCAGGATGGCAAGCCAATCGGTACATATAGTATATTTGAGGATGAGTGTATTCAGGTTGAGACAGAGGATGCTCATTTTAATATAATTGTGATAGAGGAAGGTAAGGTTCGTGTGTCAGAGGCTGATTGCCATGACGGATTGTGTGTTAGTCAGCAGGCTGTTTCTAAAGGGGGAGAGAGTATTATTTGTCTTCCTCATAAGCTTGTGATTGCAGTGCATTCTGATACACAGACTCAGCTGGATGCAGTGGTACAGTAGGAGGCTTGTAAGCAGTATGGTAACGGGAAGAACAGATGTAAAGAGGATTGCGATGCTTGGGCTGCTGCTGGCTGTGGCGATGCTTTTAAGCTATGTAGAGGTGCTGATTCCTTTGCCGATTCCGATTCCTGGGGTGAAGCTTGGCTTGGCAAATTTGGCAATTGTGATGGTTCTGTATTTTTGTGGGTGTGGATATGCGTTTCTTGTAAGTATCACAAGGATTATTTTCACGGGCTTTTTATTTGGAAATTTATCGATGGTGCTATATAGTCTGGCTGGCGGTGTTCTTAGCCTTATTTGCATGAGTCTTATGATGTACAAGGGCAAGGGGCATAGAGAAACTTTTTCGATTAAGAGTATTAGCCTGATTGGAGGCGTTGCTCATAATATGGGACAGATTATGGTGGCATATCTGGTGGTGCAGACCTATGGTGTATTTTATTATGTGCCGTTCTTAGTATTGTCGGGGGCGGTTACAGGCTTTGTAATCGGCTTTATATTTGAGTTGGTTTGCCCGACTCTTCGAAAAATCATAACAGATAGATGATAACATTGGAAAGGATGAAGCGATATGTATGCATATATAAAAGGGGAAGTAGTGGAGATTGCAGAGGACAATCTGGTGGTAGAGTGTAACCAGATTGGCTATAATATTAAGATTCCATACAGTGTGGCGCAGCGTGTTCCTGGGATTGGCGCACAGGTTAAGATTTATACCTATACCTGTGTACGCGAGGATGCATTTATGTTGTATGGCTTTTTGACAAAGGAAGACCTGTGGTTCTTTAAGAAACTGATTACAGTCAATGGTATTGGCCCAAAGGGGGCATTGGGTATTTTATCTGCTATGAGTGCAGATGATTTGCGATTTGCGATTATTGCAGGGGATGCCAAGGCAATTGCTAAGGCACCTGGAATCGGTGCAAAGTCAGCAGAGCGTATTATTCTTGATTTAAAGGACAAGATTCAGTTGAATACGGATATTGAGCAGCCGACATTGGTAGCAATGGGAAGTTCTTTTGCCAATACAGGTGCCAAGAATGATGCAATTGAGGCTATGGTAGCACTTGGGTATTCGGCATCGGAGGCTGTGAAGGCAGTTAATCAGGTAAGTGTAACAGAGGATATGGACGCAGGTGCGATTCTGAAGCTGGCACTTAAGACGGTAGTAAGATAAAGACTTTGAGATGAGGGAGAAGTCCTATGGCAGGTAGAATAATTGAGACGAAGATAACAGAAGAGGACCGTAAGATAGAAGGCAGCTTGCGTCCACAGACCTTGAAGGAATATATTGGACAGCAGAAGGCAAAGGAAATATTGAGTATTTATATTAAGGCGGCGAAGCAGAGAAATGATGCTCTAGACCATGTATTGTTTTATGGACCTCCTGGACTTGGTAAGACCACGCTTGCGGGCATTATTGCGAATGAGATGGGGGTTAACCTTAAGGTAACCAGCGGCCCAGCCATTGAGAAGACAGGCGATATGGCGGCGATTTTGAACAATCTTCAGGATGGAGATTTATTGTTTATTGATGAGATTCACAGATTGAACAGACAGGTTGAGGAGATTTTATATCCTGCAATGGAGGATTTTGCCATTGACGTTATGATAGGAAAGGGTTCAGCTGCAACCTCGGTGCATATGCCTTTGCCTAAGTTTACCTTGGTTGGAGCGACGACAAGAGCAGGACTTCTGACAGCACCGCTTCGTGACAGATTTGGCGTGATTCAGCATCTGGAGTTTTACTCCTTAGAGGAGCTGGTGCTGATTATTCAGCATTCGGCAAGGATTCTCGGCGTGCAGATAGAGGAGAAGGGTGCCTTGGAGCTTGCAAGGAGAAGCCGTGGAACGCCAAGACTAGCCAATCGTATCTTAAAGCGTGTCAGAGATTTTGCACAGGTACGATTTGACGGCGTGATTACAGAGGAAGTTGCGAATGTTGCACTGGATTTACTGGATGTGGATAAGTTAGGACTTGACCAGACGGATAGAAACATTTTAGTCACAATGATAGAGAAGTTTAAGGGCGGTCCTGTAGGCTTAGATACACTGGCGGCTGCAATTGGCGAGGACAGCGGTACGATTGAGGATGTTTATGAACCGTATCTGATTAAGAACGGGCTGATTTGCAGGACACCTAGAGGACGAATGGTAACCGAGCTTGCATATCGCCATTTAGGGCTTGAAATTTAAGGTTCTTTTGCTATAATATATATTGAGTTATTGGATTTACATAACTAGATAAGAGAAGTGAATTTCAAAAGAAGAAGCATTATATTCAGGGGGGATATGTATGTCCGCAAAGACAGATACAGAGGTTATTATTGGTGGTAAGGTGTTGACCATGAGTGGTCACGAGAGTGAGGAGTACCTTCAGAGGGTTGCATCTTATATTAATAATAAGCTGAATGATTATAATAAACTGGATAGTTTCCGCAGACAGCCTTTAGATACACAGAATATTCTGATTCAGATTAATATTGCTGATGATTATTTCAAGGCGAAGAGTAAGATTGAAGATTTAGAGCAGGAGCTTAGAGCGAAGGAGAATGAGCTTTATGATTTGAAGCATGAGCTGATTGCTACGCAGATTAAGCTTGAGAATACCTCTAAGTCTTTGAAGGATGCTCAGACGGAGCTGAATGAGAATTCTAAGAGCATGGTTCGTATGGAAACAGAGCTTAAGGAATATAAGAAGATGGCGAATGATTAATAGTGTACTGTAGAGTAGAAGACTGTCTTTTGACAGTCTTTATTGTTATAAAGATAGGAGATTTTGATGGTTCAAAGAAAGGTTGAGTTATTAGCACCCGCAGGTGATTTTTCGTGCTTTGTTGCAGCGATGAATGCAGGCGCAGATGCTGTTTATCTGGGTGGCAGTAAGTTTGGTGCCAGAGCATATGCGAATAATTTTACACAGGAAGAGATTATAGAAGCTTTAAGAATTGCGCATATTTATGGTAAGAAGCTGTATCTTACCGTGAATACGCTGGTAAAAGAGAAAGAGCTAGAGGATTTGGTTCCGTATTTGCAGCCTCTTTGTGATGCGGGACTGGATGGTGTGATTGTGCAGGACTTGGGAGTATTCAGAATGATTCAGAAGCATTTTCCTGAGGTTGAGCTTCATGCGAGTACACAGATGACGCTGACTGGTGAGTACGGAGCAGAGTTTCTAAAGGAAATCGGTGCAGTACGAATTGTTCCTGCAAGAGAATTGTCACTGGACGAGATTAAGGCGATGAAGGATAGAACGGGGCTTGAGATAGAGACCTTTATTCATGGTGCCATGTGTTATGCATATTCGGGTCAGTGTCTTTTTAGCTCCATCCTAGGTGGAAGAAGCGGTAACCGTGGCAGATGCGCAGGACCTTGCAGACTTCCGTATAAGGCTAAGGATAAGAAGGAAATCTATCCGCTTAGCTTAAAGGATATGTATACATTGTCTGAGATTCCGAAGCTGATTGAGGCTGGAATTGATTCCTTTAAGATAGAGGGACGTATGAAAAGTCCTGAATACGTTGCAGGAGTTACTGCAATGTATCGAAAGTATATTGATTTATATATGGCGAATCCATCGGCTCCTTTTAAGGTTTCTAAACAGGACGAAGAGATTATGCGTGGACTTTATATCAGAACAGACATCTGTCAGGGATATTATGAACAGCATAATTCCAAGAGTATGGTGACAATTAGTGAGCCAGGATATGCAGGCGGTAAGGATTCTGTCCTGGAGGATATCAGACAGAAGTATCTGAATACGAAGCGATTGGTTGAGATTACAGGCAAGGCTGTTATCTGTAAGGAACAGCCTGCAGTTTTAACCTTGTCTTATATGCATAATGATGGTCAGGAACTGTCTGTAACAGTGAGTGGTGATGTGGTAAGTCAGGCACAGAATCGACCATTGGATATAGAGGATATTAAGAATCGTCTTGGTAAAATGGGTGATACCTATTTTAAGCTTGCTAAGCTTGAACTTAAGGCAGATACAGACGCGTTTATGCCGATAAAGGCTTTAAATGAGCTGAGAAGAACCGCCTGTGAAAAGTTAGAGGAAGAGATTCTTCAAAGACATTTGCAAAGAAGGGCTGACAGAGCAAAGGAATTTCAAACGATGCCGTCTGTGGCAGAAAAGACTGTAGAGGAGAATGTACAAGCATCGCAGCTTGCAGTAGGTGTACAGACATATGAGCAGTTGGAGGTTGCAGCAAGGCAAGAGGATGTGTCGGTTGTCTATGTGAATGCAGATATCGTATTAACAAATAAAGCTGGGCTTGCAAAGCTTATGGAGACTTATGGAGATAAGGAGTATTATCTTGCGTTGCCTCATATCTTGCGTAAGCGCTCTTATGCCTATCTGGAAAGCTATAGAGAAGTGTTGGAGAAGCAGCGCTTTGCAGGAGTATTGGTAAGAAATGCCGAAGAACTGCAGTGGCTTCGTAAGCTTGAATACAAAGGAAGATATATAGCAGACTATACTATATATGCATGGAATCATGAGGCGGTTGATTTCTATGCGTCATATTTTGAACGATTAACCGTGCCGATGGAGTTGAATCGTAAGGAATTGCTTCAGTTAGAGGGAAGCTGTCCTAAGGAGGTCGTGTTGTATGGCAGGATTCCTTTGATGTATTCAGCAAATTGCGTGAGAAAAACATTGGAAAAATGTGAGAAGAATATAAGCGGTGAACAGCTGATATATTATCTGACAGACAGATACCGTAATCAGTTTCCAATTATGCAGAACTGTCTGCATTGCTATAATATTCTGTATAATACAGTACCTCTATCCTTGCATGGTCAGTTAGACGGTATGGAGCGCTTTGGTTTTTCTGTATATCGTTTGGAGTTTACGATTGAGGATGTGGAGGAAATGGAAGCGGTGCTTTCGTATTATCGTAAGCGTATTGTGTCAGGAGAGATGGACGAGTATCCATTTGAGGAATTTACGAACGGACATTATAAACGAGGAGTAGAGTAATTATTATATGATAAATGCGATGATTGAATTGTCCAAATATATTTTGGCATTTAATTTAACATTATATGTGGCAATCAGCTATTTGCTTTTGGCAAAAGAGGAAAGCAGAAGAAATAGCTTTCTTTTGGTACTGCAAAATGTGCTGACTGCCATTCATCATATGACAGGTTGTCTGGTATTGTTGTCCTCCAGAAGAGAGCTGGATTATTTGTTTCTGCCAATCGTTCAGCTGGTTTGCATTTTTGCCTTTTTAGTGCTGATGAGAATGATTTATCCAAGGTCAAACAGACTGATATTGAATCATATTGCTATGCTCTTTTCTATCGGTTTCATTTGTATGCTGCGTTTGTCATATCAGAAGTCGGTAAAACAGTTTGCGTTTGCGTTGATTGCAATGCTGGTTGTTTTGGTGGCACCTTGTTTTCTGAGATTTCATAAGGTGTTAAGAAAGGGACGCTGGTTGTATGCGATAATAGGTATTTTTTTGCTGGGGGCAGTATATGTCAGTGGTTCAGTAGTAAATGGTGCCAAGCTTTCCGTGTCGTTGGCAGGAGTGAACTTTCAGGCTTCAGAGTTTGTGAAGATTTCCTTTGTGGTGTTTTTGGCGGGCTTCTTTGCAAGGAGTCAGAGCTTTTTACAGGTATTTGTCACTGCAGTCTTGGCAGGAATACATGTGCTGCTGTTAGTTGCTTCTACGGATTTGGGGAGCGCATTGATTTACTTTATTGTATATTTTACGATTCTTTTTGCTGCAACGGGGAAAAAACGATATGCAGGACTTGGCGGCATTGCGGCAGTAGCAGCGTGTGTGGCTGCATATTTCCTTTTTTCTCATGTGAGGGTTCGTGTTGCTGTATGGCTAGACCCTTGGAGCAGGATTGAAGACAGAGGATATCAGATTGCACATTCTCTTTTTGCGATAGGTACAGGCGGCTGGTTTGGACTGGGAATTGATGGCGGAACACCGACTACAATTCCGTATGTAGAGCAGGATTTTATTTATGCTTCTATCTGTGAAGAATATGGCGTGATTTTTGGTATCGCCTTGTTCTTACTGGCTTTGAATTTGTTTTTGGAAATAATACTCATTGCAATGCGAAGACAGGACCGCTTTACGAAGTATACTGCGTTGGGAATTGGTGTTGCATATATCTTTCAGGTATTCCTGACAGTGGGCGGAAACTGCAAGTTTATTCCGATGACAGGTGTGACCTTTCCTCTTGTAAGCTATGGTGGAAGCTCTGTTTTATCTACGATGATAATGTTTGCAATTATTCAGGGAATCAGTATGCAGCCGTCACAAGGAATATTAGAATATGAGCAGCCTGAGACGGAAGGTGAGGAAGATGATGAAGAAGAGGGAGAGGTACAGAGTAAGATAAGAATTCCTGATAATCAAAGAATCGGCGGACTGGCTGGTATTTATGGCGGGATTTTTATTTCAATGCTTGTTTTTCTGGGGCATTATATAACCTATGACAGTACTGAGGTAATCAGTAATCAGTATAATAAGCAAAGGCAGGAGATACTGGAAGCGAAGACTATCCGCGGAGATATTTTGTCAGCGGATGGAGAGGTGCTTGCGACTGCTCAGACGATTGGTGGGAAAGAGACCAGAGTTTATCCATATGGAGAGGTGTTTTCCCATGCAGTTGGCTATGCATCTAATGGAAGAGCAGGTGTGGAAAGTCTTGCCAACATTTATTTGATTGCATCTAACAGCTCCTTGAATCAGAAGCTGCAGGATAGTATGGACAATCAAAAGTATCAAGGTGATTTGGTTAGAACAACCTTTATTACTTCACTTCAGGAGGAAGCCTATCGTGCTTTAGGTATTTATGATGGTGCTGTGATTGTAACAGAGCCTACAACGGGTAAGATTCTGGCGATGGTATCCAAGCCTGATTATAATCCGAATGAGATTATTGAAATATGGGATGAACTAATTGTTGATGAAAGTAGCTCGGTTTTGCTGAATCGTGCAACCCAAGGATTGTATCCGCCTGGTTCAACCTTCAAAATTGTTACGGCTTTGGAGTATATTCGGGAGAATGGCAGCCGATATGAGGATTATCATTTTACCTGTAATGGCAGTATAAGTTATGATGGTGGGCAGATTCGATGCTATCATGGTGCAAATCACGGAGAGGTAGATTTTAAGAAATCCTTTGCCAAGTCCTGTAATTCATCTTTTGCGAATATGGGGCTGGATTTGAATCGTTATAGCTTTTCAAAGACTTTAGAAAGCCTGTTATTTAATCAGAAGCTGCCGATTTCCCTGCCTAATAAGGCAAGTAATGCAGAGGTAACAGGCGAGACGGATGATAAGTCACTGGTACAAACTGTGATTGGTCAGGGAACAACACAAATGACCCCGATTCATTTGGCAATGCTGACAGCAATGATTGCCAATGATGGTGAGATGATGATTCCTTACTGTATCGAGAGTGTGGAAAACACAGAGGGAAGAACGATTAAACACTTTGCACCTGAGACTTATGGTCAGTTGATTTCGGATGAAGAGGCTGTTATCTTGCAGGAGATGATGATTGCAGTAGTGGAGGAAGGAACGGCAACCAAGCTGAGTGGATTGAGCTATCAGGTGGCAGGTAAAACGGGGTCTGCAGAGTATAACTCTCAATCAGATTCCCACGCATGGTTCACGGGCTATACTTATAATACTGACAAACCTTTGCAGGTAACGGTAATAGTAGAAGACGGAGGCTCTGGTGGTGAGTATGCAGTTCCTGTTGCACGCAGAGTTTTTGATGCCTATTATAGGGTGTCAGATGCTGAGTAGTGCGTTATGTTTACTAATAATTCCGATAAAAACATATAGTTTATTCAATATTAACAAATAATTCTTTGTAATTTGCTGTAAAAGGGTGTATATTAGAAGTAAGACTTTATTGAGTAATAGAAGGGGGCAAATATATGCTTAACCGATTGTTTGGAAATTACTTGGTGAGTATGAAGAAATTAACGCAGATACAATTGGACACAGTATTATCAGAGCTGGATGGAGTAACAGCTAGATTAGAGATGATTACTGTTGTCAGGAAGAAATTGACACTGCAGCAGCTTGAGGAATTAGATGCTTTGCATTTGTCTGAGGCTGAATTTGAGAAAAGGGTTGTAGGGGCAGGTCTTCTTACAGAGGACAGTTATGAGAAATTGATGACATATCAGTCAAATCGTTTTATTGTCATGGTACAGTGTTTGGTGGATAAGGGGCTCCTGGAATTGTCGCAAATTTGTGATTTGATGGATGAGTTCAGGGTTGCCAATGATTACACTGAGGTACAGATGGATGCTTTTCTTCATGAGGATATTGAGCAAATGGTACAGATTTTTGTGCCATGTGAAGATATTCGTATGAAAGAGCTTTTTAATACTATGATACAGACCTTCAAGCGACTGATTGATAAGGATGTATATCTTGAACAGGCTTATATCACTGACTGTTTTGCCGCTGAAAAGTGTGCGGTACAGGAGATGACGGGAAGCCTTCACTTTAAATTGTATTTAACAGCAGGTGGTAATGATTTGCTGGCTGTAGCTAATTATTTTACTAAGGCACATTATAGTGTTGTTGATGAGGATGCATTGGATAATGTAGGTGAGTTTTTGAACTGCATTAGTGGATTATATGCAACTAATCTAAGCTACAATGATATCAGTATAGATATGAATATACCTGAATATCATGCAGAGCCTGTAACGATTCAGAGTGATAAAATATATGTGATACCGATTCGTGCAAATGGATGCAGGTTGTATGCGATTTATGAGGCATGCAGGTAATCATATAAGGAAAGGTCGGAAGAGATATGCGTACAGTTATCATTATAGATGATTCAAAGACAAGCAGAAATTTATTAAAGGACATGCTGGTTGAGAATGGATATGAGGTCCTGGCAGAGGCTGCGGATGGACAGGAAGGCTATGAAAAATATTGCGAATTAAGGCCTGATTTAGTAACGTTAGATATAACGATGCCTGTTATGGATGGTATTGAGACATTAACTAAAATAAAAGATTTTGATCCTGCAGCAAAGATTGTTATGGTTACAGCGGCAGGACAAAAGGATAAGATGATGGATGCGATAAAGCTTGGAGCAGTGGAGTTTGTTACAAAGCCCTTTGAGACAAGTCAGATTATTAATATTATCGAGAGTATTCAATAAGATAATCCATATGCACCATACTGGAGGAAACACATGATTGAAGCAACAAGTTGTGGGGGCGTAGTGATTTTCAGAGGAAAAATATTACTGCTATACAAGAATTACAAGAACAAATATGAGGGATGGGTTCTGCCAAAAGGAACTGTGGAAAATGGCGAGAAGCATATTGAAACAGCTTTACGTGAGGTGAGCGAAGAGACTGGCGTGAAGGCAACGGCAATCAAATACATAGGGAAGAGTGAGTATACATTTTCAACACCTCAAAGTGTTGTACACAAAAGTGTACACTGGTATTTGATGATGGCAGATAATTACTATAGTAAGCCTCAGAAGGAGGAGTACTTTGTTGACTCAGGTTACTATAAATATCATGAGGCATATCATTTGCTGAAGTTCCCTAATGAGAAGCAGATGCTTGAAAAAGCATATGAGATGTATCAGGAGTTAAAAAAGAATGGAGCGTGGGTAAAACCACAGTAAAAATAAAAGAAGGCTATTGACCTTCTTTTATTTTTTGTATGTTTATGATAAAATGAATGTGTTATGTTAATTTAGTGCATATTAGAAGAGAAGGAGCTGATTATATGCACATTTTTAAGAGAGTATATATTAGTCCTGCAATCAGTAAAGATAAAAGGAAGCTGATATGGCGTTTGAGGCATCATGTTTTTATGCCATCGGTTTATGTAATTGCTTTGGCTAAGGAACAGGATTTGCTGGAGATTTATCATAGTTCATTGCTCAAGCAGAAGTATTATAAGGAGAATCCGCCTTATGTAGTAGGAATTGCAGAGAGTCATTCAGCAGCGGTGTCAATGATTCAGGAGATTCTTATGGATGTGCTTAAAGAGACGGGAGGACTTGATATACAGAAGTATTGTCGGGCGTCTTAAGCTCTAAAAGAAACGCGAAGGGGAAGCTATGCTTGCAATTGTATTAACTGTATTGAAAATAATAGGTATCATTTTGCTTTGCCTGGTGCTAACCATTCTTGTTGTAGCAGGTTTAATTTTGTTTGTACCTGTTCGTTATCGGGCAAATGGATATTATCATGATGACTATGCGGTAAATGGAAAGCTTAGCTGGCTTCTGCATTTTATTACGGTCAGGGTATCTTTGCAAAAGGATAAAGATTTGCAGCTTATTGTACGAGTGCTGGGGATTCCAGTGTATGATATGCAAAAGAAAAAACGTAAAGCGGCTAAGAAAGCTGCAGAAGATTCTGAAAAGAAGAAAGCAAAGGAAGCAGCTGGAGAAGAAGTGGATGTTGTGCCTGAAGCGGAGTTAACAGTAGTGAAGCCGCCTGTTCCGCACAGGCCTGGAAGTGAAGAGAAAAAGGCTGTTTTAGAAGAAGCTGCAAAGTCAGAGACAGACACGAAAGCCTCTGTTGCAGGGGACGAGACAGCAGATGATATAGAACAGGATTTGGCTGAGGAAGAACACGGACGTTTGGGTCTGATTGCTAAATGCAAAGCAATTTGGGAAAAATGTAAGCAGCGTATTACGAATATCAAGTACACATTCACAAAGATATGTGATAAAATAAAAAATATAAAGGATAACATAACTTATTATATGGAGCTTCTGCAAAAGGAGAATACCAAGCAGGCATTTGCGGCATGTAAGAAGGAACTTCTTAGAATCTGGAAGGATATTAAGCCGAAGAAATTCAAGGTTAATGTTTTGCTGGGAATGGATGACCCTGCAACAACGGGACAGATAATTGGCTATTGTGCGATGCTTTATCCGTTGCATCAGGGCAATATAACTGTTGTTCCTGAGTTCGAAACGAAGGTATTTGAAGCGGATTTTTCATTAAAGGGCAAGCTAACAGTATATGTATATTTGATTGTGGCATATACAATATTATTTAATAAGAATATAAGGCGTTTGAAGAAATGCTTGTTAAGGGAGGATTCATAGTATGGCAGATAATAGTTTTAACGGAATTGTAGGTTCTATGATGAAGGGAATGGAAGGCTTTCTGTCTTCTAAGACTGTAGTAGGAGAACCGATTCAGATTGGAGATACTACGATTGTTCCATTAGTGGACGTAAGCTTTGGTGTCGGTGCAGGTGCATCTACTCAGGATAAGAAGAACAGTGGTGCGGGCGGCATGAGTGGTAAAATGTCACCAAGTGCTGTATTGGCGATTAAGAATGGTCAGATTAAGCTTGTAAATATTAAGAATCAGGACAGCGTTACTAAGGTGCTTGATATGATTCCTGATTTGGTGGACAAGTTTACTACTAAGAAGGAAGAGATGCCAAGTGATGAGGAAGTGATTCATACAGCCTTTCCGTCTGATGATTCAGTAGAAGAGAATACAGCAGAGTAGTATGATTTAAGGGATGCAATGCATATAATGTAACAAAGACCTTTGGGCGGCATTATATGAGACGATTAATCGGGTTTGCTTTATTTTGGATAGCAGTAGGTATGGTTCTGACATTTTTGATAAAGATTGTCTGGCTTGAGTTGATTATCATTGCATTATTGGTCATTATTGGATATAATTTATTCAACTGTTAGGGGTGTAGCAGTTATTAATCATGATAAAGAGGGAGTAGCTATGGTTTTGGATTTTGATGAGAAGCTGAAGGAGGCTGAGACATCAGACGAGCTTAAGAAGCTTAAGACATGGATGTTTCAGGAGCAGGTCAGAATTCAGGCGCGCAAGGACGAACTTGAGAAATTACGTCATGAATTACAACAGGAGAGAATTGCACTAGAGAGTGAAAGAAATGCATTTAACTTGAAGATTGAGACTGAAAAAAAGCGTTTCCGTGACAACGAGATATTCATGAAGAAGAAGTTGAAGATAATTGAAGAGGGATACCAGCAGTTATCTGTAGACAAGAAGATGTTAGAGTGTGAGCGTTTGAATTTTGAATACGAAAGGACACGTTATAGGAAGCAGAAGGTGAATACACCACCGCCTGCAAAGGTATATCCGATTGATACAAGTGGTGCGGATATTGGATTTTTTAAGGGCGTGGATAATCAATTGGCGTTGCGCAAGCGTTATAAGGAGTTATTGAAGATATATCATCCTGATAATCGTTGTGGTGATGCGAAGACGCTGATGCGTATTCAGGCAGAATATGATGCATTAAAGAAACAATATTATGAGGTTTAGCGAAAGAGGCTAAGCCTCTTTCACTTTTATGCAGAATGCGACGCTTTTGCGGCGCGACAAGGAAATTTTCATTTCCTTGATTTGAAATTGAGGAGGAATCGATTTTGAATAAGCGAATTAGAATGGCAACAATTGAGGATTGCGAGAGGATACTTGAGATTTATACTCCATATATATTGGAGACTACTGCCTCCTTTGAATACGAGGTTCCTTCCATTGAGGAGTTTCGCGAGAGAATGAGGGGGATACAGGAGCAGTTTCCGTGGTTGGTATATGAAGTGGATGGCAAGATTGCGGGTTATGCCTACGCATCAAAGCATGCGCAGAGGGCTGCTTATCGGTGGTCTGTGGATGTTTCTATTTATTTGGACGAGGCTTATCACAGGATGCACATTGCAACGGATTTGTATAATGCTTTGATTGATTTGGTCCGTGCGCAGGGATACTATACGGCGTATGCCTTGATTTCCGTACCGAATGAGAGAAGTGATGCATTTCACGAGAAGTTTGGCTTCAAGTATGCAGGTACCTTACATAATGCAGGCTATAAGCATGGCGAGTGGCATGATTTGAAGTATTATGAATATGTGCTTGCGGAATATTCTGATGTGCCAACACCGCCAATTTCTATACATGAATTAACTATGACATCGGTATGTTAGTAGGTTGAATGACTAGATGTTAGGAGATGCATAATGGAAAACTCATATCGTTTTTTAAAAATAAAGAATGTCAATATTTTCCATGCCACACGGAACTAGAAGCGTTTAACTGCCTGTTCTGTTATTGTCCGCTATACAGCATGGAGAATTGTCCTGGGAAAAATGAGTATATAGAAAAGAATTGCAGGAGATTAAAGGTATGTACCAATTGTACATTTCCGCATCAGCCTGAGAATTATGATATTATCTTTAAGCTTTTGAGTTCCAAATAAGGTAAACTGATTGTGGCGATACATTGAAAAATTGTATTTTGGTATTGACATTTCAGATGAGTCGGTTTATGATACTAAATATACTTTAGCACTTTAAAGTGTAACGGTTTAAAGCGAAAAATAAATAATTAATATATATAAATGGAGGATATTATGGGAAATAACGGTAATTTAATTGGATTCAGACCTGATATTAAGGTCGTAGACTGTACACTTCGTGATGGCGGTTTGGTGAATAACTTTGGCTTTTCAGATGAGTTTGTAAAGGATTTATATCGCACCAATATTAAAGCGGGCGTTGACTATATGGAGTTTGGTTATAAGGCATCTAAGGATATCTTTAAGAAGGAGGACTACGGTAAGTGGAAGTTCTGTGAAGAGGAAGATATTCGCGCAATCGTTGGCAACAATGATTTTGATTTGAAGATTGCGGTTATGACTGATGTAGGAAGAACAGATTACAAGAATGATATTTTGAAAAAGGAAGACAGTGTCATTGACCTTGTTCGTACAGCTACATACATTCATCAGATTCCTACAGCAATTGAGATGATTCAGGATGCACATGAGAAGGGTTATGAAACAACAGTTAATATCATGGCGATTTCTAAGGTTCGTGAGGAGGAGCTTGATAAGGGACTTGAGCTTCTTGCAGAGAGTGATGTTGATATCATCTACCTCGTAGACAGCTTTGGCGCTTTCTACCCAGAGCAGATTCGCAAGCTCACAGATAAGTATATGAACATCGCTGCAAAGCATAATAAGAGAATCGGTATGCATGCGCATAACAATCAGCAGTTAGCATTTGCGAATACAATTGAAGCTTTGTCAAACGGCGCAAGCTTATTAGATGCAACTGTAAGCGGTATGGGACGTGGCGCAGGAAACTGCTATATGGAATCCTTACTTGCATTCTTAAGAAATCCTAAGTACAACCTTGTACCTGTTATGGATTTCGTTCAGAAGTACATTCAGGCTGAGAAGGCTAAAGGAAATGTTTGGGGATATGATATACCTTACCTCTTAACAGGTATTTTGAATTCACATCCATCCTCGGCCATCAAGTTTATGGGAGATAAAAGAGACGACTACTCAAGATTCTATCAGGAGCTGTTGGATAACATGGAATAAGCATGAGCCATGCGTAAATGAAAGAAGAAGTTTTTGCAAGCTTGCTTGCAGAAAACTTCTTCTTTTTATTTACATACGGCGAAGCCGCACCATCGAGTGCGTTAGCACGAGATGGTGGTATGGCTCATGTAAACGTAGTGTGGTCGAGGCGAAGCCCTTGTATAAACAAACGTTCAAAGGCGCCGCTGAGTGCTTTGCACGAAGCCGTCGCCGTAAGTAGCTTGAGTAGCGAAGGTATAAAAGGCGACACTGAGCTATGCGAAGTTGTCGCCGAACCAGCATAAGCAGTGGTACTTTTAAATGCACAAAAAAAGAACTATCGTAAGATAGTTCTTTTGATTTACATATGATTAAGCTCTTTCAACGTTACCAGATCTTAAACAACTTGTGCATACATGCATTCTCTTAGCTGCTCCGTTTACCATGCATTTTACTTTTTTAACATTTGCGTTCCAAATTGCATTGGATCTTCTATGAGAATGGCTTACGTTGTTTCCGAAATGAACGCCCTTGCCACAAATATCACACTTTGCCATTGTTAGCACCTCCTTGACTAATCTAAGTCACTTGACTCGCAACATTAGTATCTTAACAAAAAAAGCATGGTTTGGCAAGTGTTAATTTCATAAAATATATAAAATTGTATAAAATATGTGGAAATAGATGTTTTCTTTTTCGAGGTTTACGGTTATAATATTAGCAATTAAGATAAAATAAGGAGGATATGTTCTATGAATGGTTCAATGAATACCCAGTTGGGCAACATCGTGATTGATCCCGAGGCAATTGCACAGTATGCGGGCAGTGTAGCTGTGGAGTGCTTTGGTATTGTGGGAATGGCCTCTGTTAATGTAAAGGACGGCTTAGTGAAGTTACTTAAGAAGGATAGTATTACTCACGGTATTGCGGTGAATATCGTAAATAATAAATTAATACTTGATTTTCACGTGATTGTAGCATATGGTGTAAGTATTGTGACTGTTTCAGATAATCTGATTAGTAATGTTAAATATAAAGTAGAACACTTTACAGGTCTCGAAATAGAAAATATCAACATCTTCGTTGAGGGCGTTCGAGTAATTGATTAGGGAGGAGTTTTAGAAGTGGTTTTTAATGTAATCGATGCGAAAATGCTTGCAAAGATGTTTCTTGCTGGTGCCAAGAATCTGGAGCATAAGAAGGAATGGATTAATGAGTTGAATGTCTTTCCTGTTCCAGATGGAGATACAGGTACAAACATGACAATGACAATTATGTCTGCTGCAAAGGAGGTTGCTGCATTAGAGAATCCTGATATGGTAGCTTTATCGAAGGCGATTTCTTCAGGTTCTTTAAGAGGAGCAAGAGGTAACTCGGGAGTTATCCTTTCTCAGCTTTGCAGAGGCTTTACAAAGGCGATTAGCGAATATGAGGAGATTGATACCTCTATCCTTGCTCTTGCTTGCGAGAAGGCGGTTGAGACGGCTTATAAGGCAGTTATGAAGCCTAAGGAGGGTACTATCCTTACTGTTGCAAAGGGAGCTTCTGTAAAGGCGCATGAGTTGGCTGTTGCTGGTGAAGAAGATTTAGAAGTATTTATCGGAGAGGTTATTAAGGAAGCAGAGGTTGTATTGTCTAAAACCCCTGATATGTTACCTGTTTTGAAGCAGGCTGGCGTTGTGGATTCTGGTGGACAGGGTCTTGTTGAGTTCTTAAAGGGTGCATTTGATGCGTTCCTTGGAAAAGAGTTGGATTTGAGTATTGAGGCGGTTCCAAAGGCTGAGGTTAAGTCGGTGGGAATGTCTCCGAATATTGAAACACAGGCGCAGGCAGAGATTACCTTCTGCTATTGTACACAGTTTTTGATTATGTTAGAGAAAGAGTTCACTGAGGATATGGAGCTTGATTTTAAGAGCTATCTTGAGTCAATCGGTGATTCTATCGTAGTTGTAGCAGATGATGAGATTGTAAAGGTGCATGTGCATACCAATGACCCAGGTCTTGCGATGCAGAGAGCATTAACATATGGTTCGCTTACTACTATTATTATTGAGAATATGCGTCTTGAGCGTGATGAGAAGGTCTCTGACATGATGGAGAAGCAGATGCAGACTGCAAGTGTAGAAAGTGTTTCTGTAAAGGCAGAGGAAACACCTATGGAGCATAAGGATACAGGCTTTGTGGCAGTTTCTATTGGTGAGGGAATGAATGATATTTTCCGCTCTCTTGGTGTAGATTATATTATTGAGGGTGGTCAGACCATGAACCCTAGTACGGAGGATATGTTAAATGCAATTGCGAAGGTAAATGCAGATAATATTTTCATCTTCCCAAATAACAAGAATATTGTTATGGCAGCTAATCAGGCAAGAGATTTAACAGAGGATAAGAATGTCTTCGTTATTCCTACCAAGACAGTTCCACAGGGAATTACAGCAATCATTAATTATGTTCCAGATATGTCTGCCGAGGACAATATGGCAACGATGATTGAAGAGGCAGGAAATGTTGCAACAGGTCAGGTAACTTATGCGGTTCGTGACACTGTGATAGATGATAAAGAGATTCATCAGGGAGATTTCATGGGCATTGGTGACAGCGGTATCTTAGCTGTTGGTACGGATGTACAG
>JAFUKJ010000036.1 GCA_017467805.1 Lachnospiraceae bacterium | reverse complement strand
GCATTCTTAACCATTTGGACTAAGGAAGTCATTCATGCGTTTATCGAGGTTATTAGAATTGAGAAGGATGACGAGGGTTACCAGTATGGAGGATTGTTTATTGGTATGCCAGAGTGTGATTTGCAGAGAATTGATGTATATCAGGTAGTAAGTGAGTCAGATAAATATAAGAAATAATGAATGAAGGTGCTTGCTGCGGCAGGCACTTTTAGTTTAGCGGAGGTATTAGGATGCAGACAGTTACATTAGGTAAGACAGGAATTACAGTGAATAAGAATGGCTTCGGAGCGCTTCCAATTCAGCGAATCAGCACAGAAGATGCAGTATATCTTGCAAGAAAGGCATATGAGGCAGGAATTACCTTCTTTGATACTGCAAGATTTTATACAGACAGTGAAGAAAAGCTTGGTGAAGCTTTTGATGGAATGCGAGAGAAGGTATATATTGCGACAAAGACAGCGGCAGCAAATGCTAAGGAGTTTTGGGAGCAGTTAGAGACGTCCTTGCGCAATTTAAGAACGGATTATATTGACCTTTATCAGTTCCATAACCCATCCTTCTGCCCAAAGCCAGGAGATGGAACAGGCTTATATGAAGCGATGCTGGAGGCAAAGGCACAGGGGAAGGTTCGTCATATCGGTATTACCAATCACAGATTAGTGGTAGCAGAGGAGGCAATCGCGTCAGGCTTATACGAAACCTTGCAGTTTCCGTTCTGTTATCTGGCGTCTGATAAGGATATTGCCCTTGTAGAGAAGTGCAAGGAGGCTGGCATGGGCTTTATTGCAATGAAGGCTTTGTCAGGCGGCTTGATTACCAATTCGGCAGCAGCCTATGCCTTTGAGGCGCAGTATGAGAATGTACTTCCAATCTGGGGTGTGCAGAGGGAGTCGGAGCTTGATGAGTTCATTTCTTACATAGATAATCCACCGACCATGACAGAGGAGATAAAAGCAATTATTGAGGCTGACAGAGCGGAGCTAAGCGGTGAGTTCTGTAGAGGCTGTGGCTACTGTATGCCATGTCCTGTAGGAATTGAGATTAATAACTGTGCGAGAATGTCTCTTTTGCTTCGTCGTTCTCCATCAGAGCTTCAGTTAACACCTGAGGTGCAGGAGAAGATGAAGAAGATTGAGGATTGCTTACATTGCAATAAATGTAAGAGTAAGTGTCCATACGGACTGGACACACCGACATTGCTTGCAAAGAATTATGAGGATTATAAGAGAGTGCTTGCAGGCGAAGTAAGTGTAAAATAGAGATTCACTAAAGTGAATAGCACAGAATTTTTATAAATTAGGATGATAAAAGACATGAAAGTTTCAAATTTGTATAACTTTCATGTTTTTTTTATTCTTTCTTAATAGTTATTACAAATGCCTTGTTGTAAAATGAATACGTGAGTGAATATTTATTCAAATACGATAATAGGATAGAGAGTCGAATGCGACAGAAGGTGAGGAGACATGAAAAAGAAAAAAGGTAAGAAGAAATGGATTGTCATTGGAATTGTGGTTGTACTGATTGTGATTATGATGTTTAGCTGTGGAACAGCAAGTACGACTACTCTTTATGAAGAGGTGGCAGCACAGAAGAGAGATATTGTGACCTATCTCGAATTCTCAGGAAATGTGGAGGCTGTGAATAGTGCGAATGTATATTCTGATGCGTCTGCAAAGGTATTAGAGGTAAAGGTAAAGGAAGGCGACAAGGTTCAGGCAGGAGATGTCATTGCGGTACTGGATTCAAGTGATATTGAGTATAATATCGCAAAGTCAGAGATTGCACTCGAGCAGTCCAAGAAGAGTAATGAATATAATATTCGTGATACGCAGAACAACTTGGAAAATCTGGAAGAACAGATTGCACTTGGCTTGAATTCTTCGATTAATAATGCGCAGAAGTCGCTGATAACAGCGCAGGAGAATTATCAGGATGCAGCAGATACATATAATGAAGCAGTGTTAAAGTACGAGGCAGATGAGACAGATGCAATCGTATCAGCAAAGAAGAATCTGCTTTCCACTCAGTTAAGCTATAATCAGAGTATGGCACAGTATAGTGACAGGAATCCGATATCAGATGAGGCTAAGGCAGTACTTGATAATAATCTTAAGGTTGCCAAGGATAACCTTGAGGATGCAAGAGAGGATGCTAAGGAAGCCGTTGAGGATTATTACGAGGCATTTTTAGATGCAGAGACGAAGCTTATGGATGCACAGAAGGATTATGAGACTACAGTATTAAGTGTGAATCAGAATCTGGAAAGCTACTCTAACACTCTGGAGAAGACAATTGCGCTTTCAGATTTGACAACAACGGAAATGGAGATTGAACGTACCAAGGAATCCTTAGCTGATTATGTGGTGTATGCTACAATTGATGGTTATATCACAAGCTTAAATGTAAAAGTGGGTGAAACCATCAGCACAGCAACACCTGTAGCAGAGATTACAGATTTGTCTACAATGCAGGCAAAGATTAAGATTGATGAGTATGATGTAGCAGATGTAGCGGTAGATGATGCGGTTCAGATTTATATTAATGCATTAGATAAGACCTATGAGGGAAGAATCGCAAGTATCTCTAAGAAGGCGGTTTCTCAGAGTGACGTGGCATATCTGGAATCAGTGGTAGAGTTTACAACAGCAGAGGATATCAGCAGTGGTTTATCAGCAGAGATTAAGCTGGTAAAATCAGAGGAATTAGGTGTGTTGGCACTTCCTGTTGATTCTATTAGATACCATGAGGATAATACTGCATATGTTCTGATGTATGATGCAGAAGGCGTTGAAATGATGCAGGATGTTACACTGGGCGTGTCTGATGGAAGCTGGGTGCAGATATTGGGCGGCATCGAGGAAGGCGATATTGTATTAGAGACACCAAGCCTTGATTACTATATGGAAATGATGGTAAGCGCTCCAGAAGCGGAATAGGGAGGTTGTCATGTCAGAGGTAATATTAACGATGCATGACATCGTAAAAGAGTACGTTGTTGGCGGTGAGGTCTCCACTGTTTTAAAGGGAATTGATTTGACCGTACATAAGGGTGAATTTCTGGCAGTGCTTGGTCCTTCGGGTTCAGGTAAGTCTACATTAATGAACATTATTGGTTGTCTGGATGTACCGACTAGAGGCGAGTATGTCTTAGATGGAAAGACAATCAAGGATGAGGATGAGAAGTCACTTGCACAGATTCGTAATAAGGAAATTGGATTTATCTTTCAGTCCTTTTTCCTAATGCAGAGACAGACCGCTTTGGAAAATGTAAAGATGCCCCTTATTTATGCTGGAATGTCAGAGAAGAAACAAAATGAAAGAGCGCGTGAGATGCTGGAAAAGGTAGGCTTGGGTGATAAGATTGATTATTATCCAAATCAGCTTTCAGGAGGTCAGCAGCAGAGAGTTGCCATTGCCAGAGCCTTGGCGAATAATCCTGCGATTTTATTGGCAGATGAGCCTACAGGTGCGCTAGACCAAAAGACGGGTAAGCAGGTTATGGAGCTTTTTCATGAGTTAAATGAGGACGGCAGAACGATTATCATGATTACACATGATGCAAATATTGCAAGCCATGCAAAGAGAATTGTAAGGATTCTGGATGGAAATATAGGGGAAGGAGATTTGACGGATGCATAGTTTTGGAATTATCAGACAAAGTATTGCTCTTTCCTGGCAGAATATAAAAGGAAATAAGATGCGAACATTCCTGACAACCTTGGGAATTATTATCGGTGTAACAGCGGTTATTTCGTTAATTACAATCGTGGATGGCGTTATTAATACAGTTATGAGTGAGTTTTCATCTTTAGGTGCAGGTACATTGAGTGTTACAGCATACGGAACACCATTAAAGCAGGGACTTACGGAATCGGATTTGGAGGAGATTCTTGCGTTAGACAATGTGGCTGGCGCGACACCGCAGATTAGTACTACGGCATCGGGCGCAAGGAGAGGCGCAGATATGGTAGAGTCTGTTTCTATCAAGGGAATTAGTGAGGACTATTATGAGAACAATCCAACGCTTGTAACCTTGGGAAGACCATTGACTACGATTGACATTGAGAATGAATCCTATGTTTGTGTCATTGACCAGGATTTGGCAGATAATCTCTTTCCTGGGCAGAATCCGATTGGAGAGACAGTGTTGCTTGGCGGAATCAGTTATACTGTGATAGGTTTGGAAGGCGAAAGCGATGACCTGATGGCAGCTATGTCAGCATCAGGCAGTTCCAGTGACGGAGGCGCTAAGATTCCTTATACTACAGCCAAGAAGGTAACGGGAACAGATAAGATTACGAGTGTTGAGGTATATGTAGCGGATACGAACAGAACAGAGCAGCTTCAGGAGGAGATTGAAGGTGTTTTGTATAAGGCATTCAATCAGAGAGATGATGTGTATTATGTATTCTCTATGGATAGCTTGTTAGAGACTATGGATACGATGATGAGTACCTTAACCTATATGCTTGCAGGTATTGCGTCGATTGCACTTCTGGTTGGTGGTATTGGTATTATGAATATGATGCTGGTATCTGTTACGGAGAGAACAAAGGAAATCGGACTTCGTAAGGCAATGGGAGCTACACCTGGAAGAATTCAGCTACAGTTTTTATTGGAATCACTTGTTTTATCATTACTTGGTGGTATTCTTGGTGTGATTCTCGGCTTATTGATTTCACTCTTGGTAATGACTTTGTTGGAGGCACCATTTGTGTTCTCTGGCTCTGCAGTTGCATTAGGCGTAGGTTTCTCAACGGCAGTTGGACTTATCTTTGGATGGGCGCCTGCCAAGAAGGCGAGTCAGCTTAGTCCAATTGATGCGTTGAGAAGTGAATAAAGCATCATCCAGCGATGATGCTTGCAATAATCAGTAGAACTGATTATTGTTTGAATGATAGAATTCGTCTGCATGAATGAAGTAATTTATAAGGAGGCGTGACAAACAAATGAAGAATATTTTTAAAAGAATCGCTGCGTTGACATTGGTGTTATCTTGTATTGCACCAGCAAATGTGCAGGCAGCAGGTGATAATAGTGTAATTGATATTGTTAAGGACAATGTTAAGCTTGGCATAGGAGAAACTGTCGTAGTGGAAGTTAGCTATGGAGAGAATATCTATGGTGATATTGCAGTGCTTGGTGCTGATGATGACATTGCAGTAGCGGTATTGGAGGATGCAGGAGACGGTAAGGCAAGAATAGCGATTGCAGGTGTTGGTACAGGCGCAACAGCAATTGCTGTATATAAGGTTTCTAATCCTGCAGTTGTAGATTATATTGGTGTACAGTGTGGTATGGCGGAGAAGAACCAGGTAATCACTGAGACAAACGGTGATACGCTTTCAGCAATTTATGATGATAAGATTGTTTCCTACAAAAGCATATTAAATGGCAAGAATGATGCGCAGCTTGCAGTTGCAACAGTAATAATGGAGCATACTGCCGCAATGGACTGCCTTGTGGTAACTGGCGCAGTAATTCAGTCTGATTCAAAGATGTACGGCATGAATACCTTCTATGCTGACTGTTATGATGCATTAGGTGGGTTAATCAAGAGTCTGCCAGTCTTTGTGATGACAACAGAAGAGAATGAGCCTGTGGAAATCAAATGGTATATTCCAGAGGGATGCACAAAGGTAATTTTAAGGTAAAATAAAGGTAGACATAACAACTTCGGTTTGATAAAATTTACGTTGGCAATAGTCAAAAGTGTAGAGGATGAAATTATGAAAAAGAAGATTGTTATGGGATTGTGTTCCATAGTAACAGTGGTGTTACTGGCTGGCTGTGGGAGTGACACTAAGGATGAAGGTGTTGTGTTTGAAGAGGACGTTGCTGTCATTTTAAGAGATGAGGTACCAGCGCTGGCGCAGACCGCGGATGAGGTTAGCACACAGACAGCGATGCAAGAGACAGAGGAATCTACGGTAGTGGAAGAGATAAATGCTCCAGAGATTCTGATAACACCAATTGAAGAGGTTTGGTATACAGAGGATGGCACTCATGTATTATTAACTGCCACAAGTAGTAAGGCAGAGGTAGTTAATGAGGGCTTTGATGTACTGGCACAGGCTTTGAATGAGTGGTCTGACTTGGTATATAATGAGATACTTGCAGAGGCAGAGGAATATGCCAGTTGGGCTGCAGAGCATTTTGCACTGATGGAGCAGGCAGAAGCGTTTCAGGGATATTATACTTCTATGAAGCTTACACCAGAGCGGATAGATGATGTGATTGCAAGCTTTCGTGCGCTTCATAGCAATTATACTGGCGGTGCGCATGGCAATTATGGCTATACAGGCTATACCTTTGATGTGGAGACTGGAGAATTGCTAACACTTGATAGGGTAATTGCTGATGATGAAGGCTTTCAGGCTGCTGCGATTCAAAGAATCTTAGAGGTATTAGAGGCAGAGCCTTATGCATCAGGGGTTTTTTCTGATTATGAGGCAACGGTAAGAGGAGCCTTTGCACAGGATGGATTTCTTACATGGTACTTGAGCCAGGACGGAATCGTGGTTACCTTTGACCCATATGAGGTAGGTCCTTATGCGATGGGTGCTGTAGAGATTCCACTTCCTTATGAAGAGTTTAAGGATTTTATGGCAATTAAATACAGACCGAACTAGAAGTTAGAAAAAAAGAATGTGCCTTGACACATTCTTTTTTATGTTAGCTTTCTTTATATTTTTTACGGAATTCAGCAGGGCTTTGACCGACATACTTTTTGAATTTGATATGGAAGTAGTCAACGTTACGATAGCCCACTTTTTCAGCAATATTGTAGACCTTTAGGTCTTCTTTAATTAGCATCTCCTTAGAACGTTCGATACGGATATGGTCGACGTAGGAATTGAAGTTCTCGCCCATCTTCTTGCTGAATATCTTGCCAAGATACGAGCTGTTATAGCCAAAGAGTGGGGCGATATTTTCCAAGGTAATATTACTGGAGTAGTTATGATTAATATAATGAAGAATATCATCCAATACACTATCTCTGCTGGAATTACCGATTGACGACATAATAATCTCAAACTGCGCAGAGAAGAAAAGGATAATCTCATAGAGATACCGTTTGTCTTCAATACTGCGGATAATCTCGGCGTTACCTGCAAAAGGAATCTCAATCGTATTATATAAGTGGTTAATCTGCTCCTTAATCTGCAGATAAAGGTCTGCAAGAAACAGCTTGATAGCATCAATGGAATCAGATGCATCATAAAGAGCGTCCTGAAGCTCTTTTAGGGTCTCACCTGTTTTGTTACGATTGAATGCCTGAATATAATTCAGAAGCTTAGCTGCATAATCATTACGCATCATGTCGTTGATAATTGGTGTATTATGCTCAAAGTCAGGCAGGGCATCGTAGCCAATGGTATGCTGTCCCTGTTCGCAGAAGAATCGTCTGTGTAAAAGCTTGGATGCCTCTTCATAAGAGACTGGTACATCCGAAAGAGAATGCACGCATCTTCCATAAGTAATGAAAAGCGAATCCAGTGGTGAGTCCTTCTGTGGTCGTTTCTCACGCTCATAGCGCTCCAAGAAGTCATTGAACTGCTGAATGGCAAAGCGGCCTTTAAGCAGAACTACCTCCTGATGATTTACGATGATGGCATCATAGGAATGATTATCCTGATTAGTTACACGCAGTAAATCAGAGAAGCGATATGTAGCATCGGTAGCATTGTGGCTGTATTTTTCATAAATAACTACCTGATAGATATCAGATATCATATGAAGCTCTGACAGGTTCAGCTTGGACAAATCTGCATGTCCGAGCAAAATATCCCGAACAATAGAGTCATGCGCCTTCTCACGGTAATGCTCAGCGGTAGATACTGCGTTGTAGGCGGCATCAAGCTCTGTGCGAATTGTATGTAAAATCTGTTCTAATTCATCTTCGTCAATTGGCTTGGTCAGGTAGTACTGAACACCGTAACGAATTGCTTCCTGGGCATATTTGAAGTCGGAATATCCGCTTAAGATAATTACCTTTCCGTTAAAACCTTCTTCGCGAACCTTACGAATAACCTCCAAACCTAACATCCCAGGCATACGGATGTCAATCAAAACGACATCAGGTGTCAGTTCCATAATCTTTTCATATGCAGAATCGCCGTTTGCAGCTTCATCTACGATGGTATATCCCAATTCTTCCCAGTCAAAAAGACATTTAATTCCTTGACGAATCATTGCTTCATCGTCAGCTATCAATATTTTGTACATGGCTCCCCCCACGTTATAAGAAATCCTTTAAGAAAATATATGTTATCTATAAGTTACTATGAAATTATAAATAGTGGGGGATTTTTTGTCAATTTTTTCGTGGAGGAATGGGAAGTATTGAAAAAATATTCAGAATATATTAAAATAATATAATAAAAATCTGAAAATAGATTATAATGCAATGAAATATGAAAGGGTGTATGAGTTTGAAGAAAAAAATATTTGGATTACTTATGACAGGTGTGCTTTTCACACTTAGTATGACGGGTTGTGGAAGTACTGGTACAAAGACCAATACAATCTCTGAAACAGAAGCAGTGACAGAGGAAAGTAAATCAGGCAAAATAGAGCTTACCGTATGGGCGGAACAAGATAATTTTACGATGATGAATACAATGATAGAGGCCTTTAAGCAAAAGTACGCGGGAGAGGCAGAGTTTGAGATTACTTTGAAGGCGCAGAGCGAGGCGTCCACAAAGGATATAATGCTTGCTGATATTCATCAGAGCGGCGATATTTTTTCATTTCCTGATGACCAGCTGCTTGGAATGATAGCGGCGGGAGCAATTGATCCTGTAGCAGATAATGTGGAGGAAATTAAGAGTGCGAATGTAGCCGAAGCGGTTGAAGCTGCTTCCTACAAAGGAACCTTGTATGCGTATCCGTATACGGCTGATAATGGTTACTTCCTATATTATGATAAGGATTATTTGTCTGAAGAGGATGTAAAGACCATGGATGGCATACTGGCTGTTGCGGAGGAGAATGAAAAGACCTTTTCCATGGAGTTTAATTCTGGTTGGTATTTATATTCTTTCTTTGGTGGAACTGGTTTGGCGTTTGGATTAAGTGAGGACGGAGTTACCAATTATTGTGAATGGAATGTAGCAGATGGAGCTATTAAGGGAACAGATATAGTGGAAGCACTTCTTAATATTACTGCAAGTCCGGCATTTGTTGCACAGGCAGATAGCGGATTTATGAGTGATGTATATGACGGAAACTGTATTGCAGGAATTAGTGGTGTATGGAACGCTAAGGGTATTAAAGAAATATGGGGTGATGATTATGGCGCTTGTAAACTGCCAACCTATACCTGTGCAGGACAGCAGATTCAGATGTCTTCTTTTACAGGCTATAAAATGATGGGAGTTAGTGCATATTCAGAGCATCCTGAATGGGCACATAAACTTGCAGCATGGCTAACGAATGAGGAGAATCAGACAATACGTTTTGTGGAGAGAAATCAGGGTCCATCTAATATTAATGCAGCAGCATCGGAAGAGGTTACAAAGGTGCCTGCCATTCAGGCAGTTATTGAACAGTCGCAGTATGGTACTTTACAACGTGTGGGAAATCATTATTGGGATCCATGTACAGAATTTGCTGACATCATTGCAGCAGGTAATCCTGATGGAAAACCGTATCAGGAATTAATTGATGAACTTGTGTTTGGAATAACAACATCTGTATCACAATAGGAGGTAGGGTATGAATAAGAATAAACGTGTTAGCATCAGGGTTGTAGTGTTGATTCCTATTATCCTGTTAGGCTTTGTTTGTATAGTATCTAATATGGGTTCGCTTTTGAATCTTAGAAAGGTAAATACAAATGCGGAAATGATTACCAATGAATGCTTGCCAAGTATTTCAAAATTAAGTGAAATTCAGAATGCAATGCAGGAAATTCATAGAGGCGGATTATCTCATATCATAGCAATAGATTTGGATACAAAGATTGCTTTGGTAGATTCTATTCGTAATAAGCAAGCAACTTTAGAGGTGCTTTTGGAGGAGTTCAGAGAGAATTATTTGCTAGAGCAGGATGTAGAGTACTTTAATAAGGTATGCGAGAATTACGAGGGAATGAAGTATGAGATTGCCAATTTGATGGCATACAGTGCGAATTCTCATAATCAAGCAGCATATGGTTTGGCAAATGGATTGATTTCCGAGTATGGTACGGGCATGCAGGAGAATATCCAGTTAATGATTGATAATGCAAATCAGGAGGCTGCTACAGCAAATACACAGTTGAAAGATGTGTATGACAGTTCACTATTTACGGTTTCTGCCATGGTTACATTAGCAGTTGTTGCACTTGTGGGGGCGTTAATCTGTATCGGCCGCATGGTAATTCGTCCGATTTCACTTACAACAAAGGAGATTCAGGGTATAATTGACGATATAGACAGAGCAGAAGGTGATTTAACGAAGCGTGTGGGTCAGAGCAAAATCACAGAAATTGGAAAGCTTGGAGATGGATTTAATGTTTTCATGGATAAGCTTCAGGAAATCCTGAAAATGATTATTGAACATACCAATGAGATGGAAATTGTAGTAAATGAGGTACAGGAAAGTGTACGTACTTCTAATGACAGTGCGTCGGATTTATCTGCTGTAACTGAGGAACTTTTGGCAAATATGCAGGAGATTGGTAATTCAGTAAATGCAATCAATAAGAATGCGGGAGAAATCCGTGAAGAGGTAGAGATGATTGCAGAAAGAACCAATAATATCAATGATTACTCTAAGGAAATGAAGAGTCATGCTGATAAAATGGAGCATGATGCGAAGCAGAATATGGAGGAAACAGGAAGCAAGGTTACTGAGATTCTTGGTATTTTGAATCAGGCAATTGAGGACAGCAAGAGCGTTGACCAGGTAAATAGCCTTACAAATGAGATTCTGAGTATTTCCAGCCAGACTAACCTTTTGGCATTGAATGCTTCGATTGAGGCAGCAAGAGCAGGTGAAGCAGGAAAGGGCTTTGCGGTTGTTGCAGATGAGATTCGTCAGCTGGCAGATTCCAGCCGTGATACTGCAAATAGAATTCAGGAGATTAACCGTGTGGTTACCCACGCAGTACATAATCTTGCAAGTAATGCCAATAATCTTGTAGAGTATCTGAATGAGTCAATTCTTCCTGAGTTTAAGTTCTTTGTGGAAAGTGGCATTCAGTATAGAGAGAATGCAAGCTATATCGAGGATGTGATGGCTGAGTTCACACAAAAGACAGATATGCTGAAGAATTCCATGAATGAGATTGCTGAGTCCATCAATACCATTACGAATGCAATTGACGAGGGTGCAAATGGTGTAAATGGCGCAGCAGAAAGTACACAGGTACTTGTGGTGGATATGGATAAGATTAATCGCAGAATGGAAGATAATCAGAGAATTGCTTCTGACCTGCAGAAGGGAACAGATGTCTTCAAAATATTTTAATAGCTAAAGAATAGAAAAGCTTGCGGAATTTGCCGCAAGCTTTTTGCAAGTTATTGGAT
>JAFUKJ010000035.1 GCA_017467805.1 Lachnospiraceae bacterium | reverse complement strand
GAGGACGCTGAGAATCTGTGTAGGTTGGTAGGAGATATTAACTGTCATATTAATCTGATTCCTGTAAATCCAATCAAAGAGAGGGATTATATCGAATCGGAGCATAGGGATATTCTGAAATTCCAAAATAAGCTTGAAAAAAAACATATTCAAGTTACAATAAGAAGAGAGATGGGAAGGGACATTGACGGAGCCTGCGGACAGCTTCGTCGGAGAGTCTCTACGGAGAAGAAGGTTACAGTATAAGGTACTGACTGATTGGAGGAAACGTGGTGCTTAAGTTATTTTCGATGACAGACATAGGCAGAAAGCGTGAGATTAACGAAGACTATGTCTATGCATCCAAGGAACCGATAGGATGCCTGGAGAATCTGTTTATCGTTGCAGATGGTATGGGCGGACATAAGGCTGGCGACTATGCTTCAGAGCATACGGTGAAGAAGATTGTAGAGGTAGTAGAAGCTCACAAAGAGGGAAGCACTCTTGAGATAGAAAAGCTATTGCAGACAGCGATAGATGAAGCGAATGCCTATATTTATAAGTGCTCAAAGCAGGATGAGGCTTTGAGCGGAATGGGAACAACACTTGTCGCAGCAACCTGCAGCAAGAATATTTTGACAGTTGCCAATGTGGGTGACAGTCGTTTATATTTGGTAAATGATGATATTACCCAGATTACACAGGACCATTCATTAGTGGAAGAAATGGTAAGTCTGGGAGGTATCGACAGAGAAGCAGCCAGAATGCATCCTGATAAGAATATTATTACCAGGGCTGTTGGTGTAGGTGCTTCTGTCAATGCAGATTTTTATGAAGTAGAACTGATGCCTAATGATAAAATTTTATTATGTACAGATGGGTTAACCAATATGCTCAGTGACCAACAGATACATAAGATTATTGCTGAGTATACGGATATAGAGCAGGCAACAAAACAGCTTATTAAAGCAGCGAATGAACAGGGCGGGCGCGACAATATAGCGATTATATTGGTGGAACCGTAGGACACCGTAAACTCGAGACATGAATAAAGAATGGCAGATGAGGTGAAGTATGATTAAGTTAGGGATGCTGATAGGAGAACGTTACGAGATTATAGATAAAATCGGAACGGGTGGAATGTCAGATGTATATAAGGCGAAGGATAATAAACTGAATCGGTTTGTTGCTGTTAAGGTTTTGAAACAGGAGTATTCAGAGAATAAGAATTTTGTTTCAAAGTTTCGTGTAGAGGCACAGGCGGCAGCAGGTCTGATGCATCCAAATATAGTAAATGTGTATGATGTAGGGGAAGATACAGGAATTCACTATATTGTTATGGAGCTGGTAGAGGGTATTACACTTAAGAAGTATATTGAGAAGAAGGCAAGATTGTCTACGAAAGAGGCAATCAGCATTGCAATTCAGGTTGCAATGGGAATTGAGGCAGCACATAACAATCACATTATTCATAGAGATATTAAGCCGCAGAATATTATTATTTCCAAGGAAGGTAAGGTAAAGGTTACAGACTTTGGTATTGCGAAGGCGGCTTCAAGTAATACAATTACATCGAATGTAATGGGTTCGGTACATTACACCTCGCCTGAACAGGCAAGAGGTGGTTTTTCTGATGCAAAGAGCGATATTTATTCCATGGGTATTACCATGTTTGAAATGCTGACTGGTCGTGTTCCGTTTAATGGGGATACAACAGTTGCGATTGCGATTAAACATATTCAGGATGAGATGCCATCACCAAGAGTGTATGTGCCTGAGATTCCGATTAGCGTAGAGAAGATTATTTTAAAGTGTACGCAGAAGAGTCCTGATAGAAGATATCAGAGTATGGAAGCAGTGATTAAGGATTTGAAGCATTCGCTCATTAGTCCAGATGAGGATTTTGTACAGATTGATGAGGCAGATGAAAGTGCTAAGACACGAGTTGTTCCAGAAGCTTCCTCGGTGGTATCTGCAGCTGTCTTACAAGAGGAAAAGCCTGTAGAAGTAAAGCTTGCAGGTGAAAAGCTCCAAGAGATGTATTATGAACCTCCTAAAGACAATTATGAGCCTGCTGAATTGTATGAAAGAGAGATACCTGAGGTAATTAAGGTTAATAGAGAAAGAACGGCTGACAGTGGAACAGATAGAAAGCCTGTGAAGAAACAGCCTGTATCTAAAAAGCCTGTGGATAAGAAAGCGGCAGATAAGAAAAAGAAGCAAAAGAGTGCTTCTAATGCTAATAAGAATAATAATCAGAAGAAGGAGCCTGTTTTAGAGGAACGGGAAACAAAGTCTAAGGTGAACCGACAGAATGTGAGAAAGCTTGATTCGGAGGACGATTATTATTATCAGGAGCAGGATTATGCATATAATTCTAAGGGTGATAAGATTATTACTGCACTAATTGTAATTATGGCAATTGTGATTGGGTGTATTATTCTGTATTTTGTAGGTGTTGGAACAGGAGCATTGGATTTCTTCCAGGCAGAGCAGACAGAGCAGACACAGGAGATAAAGCGTGCTGAGATGCCTGAGTTTGTAGGCAAGAATGTCAAAGAGATTACAAAGTCCTTAACAGAGTCAGGATTAGTAGTATCTACAGAGTATGTAGAATCTACAGAATATGATAAAGAGCTGGTTATCAGTGCAGCACTTACAACAGGAGACGCAATTTATGCTAAGGACAGGATTTTGCTTGGAACAGAGATTGTGTTAACTGTCAGCGCAGGCGCAAATGGAATAGTAGTGCCAGATGTTGAGGGCTGGTCTAAGGCAGAGGGTACGGCAAAGCTTGACAGAGAAGGCTTTAGAGTTGTCCGCGAGGAAGTTTATTCAGAGGAATATGCCAAGGGGCAGATTATTTCTCAGGAACCTGCAGCAAATTCTGTTGTAACCATTGGTTCAGAGGTAAAGATTGTAGTCAGTCTTGGCGTAGAGCATAAGGAAACCGTCGTATCAAATTATCTGGGAATGACAGAGGAAGAGGCGGTTGCAGCGATAGAAGAAATGGGTTTAGTGGTCGGAGAGATTACAGAAACCTATAGTTCTGAGTATGCTAAGGGTTTGGTATGCTATCAAAGCTATTCAGCTAATGCACCTGTTGTAGCAGGCACGGTAATTGATTTGAAGATTAGTATCGGTGGAGAGATGGCGATATATAGCTGTAATATCAGCGTACAGGCACCAAGTGATTATGCGGGTGGTAATGCTGAGATTATTTTAAAAACTGCTGATAGCGGGGAGAGATTATGGTATAACAGTAATATTACCTCGTTCCCTGTACCGATTAAGGTAAGCAATATAGAGAGTACATCACCATATGGTACTTTGATTTTAACCTATATTAAGAATGAGCCTGTACCTGTTACGGGAGCGGATGGCTCAGTAACAACCCAGATGAAGGCGGTGGCTGTTTCAAAGGAGCAGACAGTGCAGTTTGTAAAGGAATAAAACATGCAGGGAAAGATAGTAAAAGGAATTGCAGGATTTTATTATGTGCATGTTAGCGGCAAGGGAATCTACGAATGTAAGGCAAAAGGTGTATTCCGTAAGGAGAATATAAAGCCTCTTGTTGGAGATGACGTGGAGATAGAGGTAACGGATGCTGCTAATTTCAAGGGAAATATTGTGGAGATATTGCCAAGAAAGAATGCAATCATTCGTCCTGCGGTTGCAAATATAGACCAGGCATTGGTGATTTTTGCGATTACAAAGCCTGAGCCGAATTATAATTTGTTAGACAGATTTTTGCTGATGATGCGTCAGCAGGGATTGGAATGTATTATTTGCTTTAATAAGCGCGATATGGCATCTAAGGAGGAGCGTGCTGCGATTCGGGAGATTTACGAGAAGAGTGGCTGCAGCGTGCTTTTCACCAGTGCATTAAAAAAGGAAGGGCTTGAGCAGATACAGGAGGTGCTTGCAGGCAAGACTACAGCTGTGGCAGGACCAAGTGGTGTTGGAAAGTCTTCCATTATCAATTGTTTGCAGAAGGATACCTTTATGCAGACGGGAGCTATCAGTGAAAAGATAGAGCGTGGTAAGCATACCACCAGACATTCTGAGCTGATTACGGTATCGGACAATACTTATATCATGGACACTCCAGGATTTAGTTCGCTTTCTATTTTCGATATGGAGAAGGAAGAGCTTAAGGAATATTATCCTGAGTTTGAAAAGTATGAAGAGGACTGTAAGTTCTTAACCTGCGCACATATCCATGAGCCTGTATGTGGTGTCAAGGATGCGGTAGCAGAGGGTAAGATTCATAAGATTCGATATGAGAACTATGTATCGTTTTATGAAGAATTGAAAGAGAAAGAAAAGAGGAAATACTGATTATGAATTATTTATCACCATCAATTTTGGCGGCTGACTTTTGTAAGCTTGGAGAGCAGATTAATGAGACCAGAAATGCAGGTGCGCAGTATATCCATATAGACGTTATGGATGGAGTATTTGTTCCATCCATTTCCTTTGGTATGCCAATTGTGTCTTCTGTAAGACCTTCTACGGATGCCTTTTTGGATGTACATATGATGGTTATCCAGCCAGAACGTTATGTGGAGGAGTTTGCAAAGTGTGGTGCGGATAGTATTACCATTCATGTTGAGGCATGTGATTGTATAGAGGAGACCTTGCAGAAGATTAAGGCGCTTGGTGTGAAGGCAGGTATTTCTTTGAATCCTGCTACCCCTGTAAGTGAGGTATTACCATACATGAATATGGTAGATATGGTGCTTGTGATGACTGTGAATCCTGGCTTTGGCGGGCAGAAGTACATTCCTGAATGTACAGACAAGATTCGCGAGGTGAGAGCTTATATCAATGAACACAATCTGGACGTGGACCTTGAGATTGATGGTGGAGTAAATCTTGATAATTTACAGATGAATCTGGATGCAGGAGCCAATGTAATCGTAGCAGGTTCGGCAGTATTTAATGGAAATATAACAGAGAAAACAAAAGCATTTCTGCAGATTATGCAGGAAGAGAATTAGGAGGAATATATTATGAAATTAGGAATCGTTGGACTTCCAAACGTAGGAAAGAGTACATTATTTAACTCATTAACAAAGGCTGGTGCAGAGTCAGCAAACTATCCGTTCTGTACGATTGACCCTAACGTGGGTGTTGTAGCAGTACCAGATGAGAGAATCAAATTATTAGGTGATTTATACCATACCAAGAAGGTAACACCTGCCGTAATCGAGTTCGTAGATATTGCAGGACTTGTAAAGGGTGCATCTAAGGGTGAAGGACTTGGAAATCAGTTCCTTGCAAATATCAGAGAGGTAGATGCAATTGTACATGTAGTAAGATGCTTTGAGGATTCTAATATTGTACATGTAGATGGAAGTATTTCTCCTGTTCGTGATATTGAAACAATTAATCTTGAGTTGATTTTTTCAGACCTTGAAATCCTGGAGCGTCGTATCGCAAAGGTTGCAAAGCAGGCTCGTATGGATAAGACACTTGCAAAGGAATTAGAGTTATTAGAGGGAATCAAGAAGCATCTTGAAGAAGGTAAGATGGCGAAGTCCTTCGAGGTGCCTGAAGATGATGATATGAAGGAGTGGTTTGCTTCTTATAATCTTTTGACAGCGAAGTCAACCATTTATGCTGCAAATGTTGCAGAGGATGACCTTGCTGATGACGGAGCAAGTAATGCAAATGTACAGGCAGTGCGTGAATTTGCAAAGACAGAAAATAGTGAGGTATTTGTAATCTGCGCACAGATTGAGCAGGAGATTGCAGAGTTAGATGATGATGAGAAGGCAATGTTCCTTGAAGACTTAGGCTTGAAGGAGTCTGGTCTTGATAAGCTGATTGCAGCAAGCTATAAGTTATTAGGATTAATCAGTTACTTAACAGCAGGAGAGGACGAGTGCCGTGCATGGACGATTAAGGTAGGTACAAAGGCTCCTCAGGCGGCTGGTAAGATTCATAGTGACTTCGAGAGAGGTTTCATCCGTGCAGAAGTTGTTAACTATAAGGATTTATTAGAGAATGGCTCTCTTGCAGCAGCAAAGGAAAAGGGACTTGTTGGTCTTGAAGGTAAGGAGTATGTCGTTCAGGACGGAGATGTTATTTTATTCCGCTTTAATGTCTAAATTGTAACGCAGGTCAGAGAGGGGTTAGTATGAACAGTATGGATATTGCATTCCCACATCTGGGGATATTTTTGGAGGATGTGCCAAAGAGCTTTACGGTATTTGGCTTTTCGATTGCCTTGTATGGTGTTGTGATCGCACTTGGTATTATGGCAGGTATTCTGATGGCGGTTAAAGTGTCTAAGCTGGAGAAGATGAACGAGGACATTATATGGGATTTTGCCATTTATGCGGTTATTTTTTCAGTAATTGGTGCAAGACTTTATTATGTTATTTTCTCATGGGATAACTATAAGAATAATTTATTGTCCATCTTTAATCTCAGACAGGGTGGACTGGCAATTTATGGTGCGGTCATCGCAGCGTTCATTACTTTGTTTATTTATTGTAAGATTAAGAAGCTTTCGCCATTTCAGATAGGTGATTGCGGCGTATATGGCTTGATTTTAGGACAGATTATGGGCAGATGGGGCAATTTCTTCAACAGAGAGGCGTTTGGAGAGTATACAGATTCTCTCTTTGCCATGAGATTGCCAATGAGTGCAGTAAGAAGTCATGAGATTACATCGCTTCAGGCCGAGATGGCAGCACTTGAGGGTGTAAATTATATTCAGGTTCATCCGACATTTTTGTATGAGAGCGCATGGAATGTTGTCATTCTGATTCTAATGCTTGTATTCCATAAGAAGAAGCAGTATCATGGTCAGATGATTTTATTCTACTTAGGTGGCTATGGTCTTGGAAGAAGCATTATTGAAGGCTTACGAACAGACCAGCTTCTGATACCAGGAACGAATCTTGCAGTATCCCAGCTTTTGGGAGCAGCACTATTTGTGATGGCGGTTGTTGTTAATTTTATAGTTTTAAAGAATCGAAAGAAATAAGCTTCTTTACAGAGAAGAATAGAGATAGGTGTCTTGGATTAAATTCAGGACACTTATCTTTTTTTACTAAAATAGAGTAAAAATATAAAAAATATAGGAAGCATGACTAATTTTTAAGGTTGTATATATGTTAGCTGATAGAATAGAATGACTAAAGAATATATACTTTTTTGAAAATAAGAAACTTTTCATTGAAGGAATATCAGAGTATGATTAAGACAAAGGTATTTGCAATATAAAATCAAAGTGAGGATAAATATATGAAGACAAGAGAACAGTTGGAAGATTTGATTTCTCAGATGACGTTACAGGAAAAGATTGATATGGTGCATGGAAATGAGCTCTTTGCAACAAAGGCGGTGGAGCGTTTGGGGATTCCAGCGTTTAGAAGTTCGGATGGACCAAGAGGGGTTCGTAAGGAATTCGAGAAGGATGCATGGAAGGATATAGGACTGACCTTTGATTATACTTCTTATCTGCCATGCAATACTGCACTTGCAGCAACCTGGAACAGAGAGCTTGCCCGTAGCACGGGACAGATTCTTGGTAAGGAAGCAAGAGGACGCGGTAAGGATATGATTCTTGCGCCAGGTATTAATATTATGAGAACACCGCTTTGCGGAAGAAGCTTTGAGTACATGGGAGAGGACCCATATCTGGCAGGAGAGCTTGCAGTTGAGCTGGTGCAGGGAATTGAGGAGAATGACGTTAGTTCATGCTTGAAGCATTTTGCAGTAAATAATCAGGAGACCAGAAGACTTGATGTTGATGTAGAGGTAAGTGAAAGAGCCTTAAGAGAGATTTATTTCCCTGCATTTGAAGCTGCGATTAAGAAGGGAAAGGCAAAGGGTGTTATGGGGGCTTATAATAAGCTGAGAGGCATACATTGCTGTCATAACGATTACCTCTTGAAGCAGGTGCTTAGAGATGAGTGGGGCTTTGAGGGTATCCTTGTCTCTGACTGGGGTGGCGTACACTCTACGAAAGAGGCTATGGAAAATGGTCTTGATATGGAGATGTCAGTAACCAGCGATTTTGATGAATATTATATGGCGCAGCCTTTGAAGGAAGCGATGGAGAAGGGCGAATACCCGATGGCGCTTCTTGATGAGAAGATTATGCATATTTTAACAGTAATGAATCAGCTTCATATGCTGGATGGTGAGAGAAAAGCAGGAAGCTACAATGATATTGAGGATAAGCAGGCACTTCGTAGGACTGCTGAGGAGTCGATTGTATTATTGAAGAATGATGACGGCATACTTCCTTTGGATGCAAAGAAGATTAAGAAGCTTCTGGTAGTGGGTGAGAATGCCAACAGAAGACAGGCACCAGGCGGTGGTAGTGCTGAGATTAAGGCATTGTATGAGATTACTCCTTTTCTTGGATTGAATATGCTTTTGGGTGGTAATACAGAGATTACCTATTTACCTGGCTATTATAATATGGATGTAGGTAATATCTGGGCGAATACAGGTGTTGGAGATAATGGTCTGGCGGACAGTATTGATGCGGCTGCAACGCCAAATAAGAAAACGACTCCAGAGGAAAAAAAGGCATTAGAAGAGAAGATGAATGCGCAGTATCTGGTGGAGGTATTAGAGGCGGCTAAGACGGCGGATGCAGTGATTTATATTGGTGGATTGACACATGATTATGATACAGAGGGACAGGACAGAGCGGATATGAAGCTGCCTTATGGACAGGACAAGCTGATTAGTGAGCTGTTAGCAGTCAGACCTGATACCGTTGTAGCATTATTGGTTGGTTCTCCTGTGGATATGACAGCGTGGCTTGATAAGGCATCTACAATATGCCTGCACTGGTATGCAGGTATGGAAGGCGGTTATGCGCTTGCAGAAGCCTTGTTTGGAAAGATTAACCCATCAGGACATCTTCCTGAGACCTTCCCGCTTCATGAAGAGGACTGCCCTGCAGTAGTACTTGGCGAATATCCAGGCGGTGATAAGGTACACTATGGTGAGGATATTTTTGTGGGTTACCGCTATTATGATACCTATGAGGTAAAGACAGCATTTCCGTTTGGGTATGGTTTGTCATACACAGATTTTGTGATGTCAGGCTTAGAGGCAGAAAGAACAACATCAAATGGTGTTAAGGTAATCTTCCATATTTCTAATGTAGGAGACAGAGCAGGAGCAGATGTAGCACAGATTTATGTTTCAGATAAGTTCCCTAAGGTAAAGAAGGCTATTAAGGAGCTTAAGGCATTTGAAAAGGTATACTTAGAGGTCGGCGAGACAAAGGAAATCACAGTTGAACTGGACGAAAAAGCCTTTGCATATTATGATGAAGAGCAGAAATGCTTTAGAGTGGAACCAGGTACTTATTCAATATTGCTGGCTAAGTCAGCAGAAGAGGTTGTTGATGTGGTGGATATAGAGATAATGTAATGTATGCACCATTTCAGAGAAAATAACATATTCTAAAAGAAAAGAGTTTTGCATAAGCAAAGCTCTTTTTTAGAATCGGGGAAGCTATGCGATTTTCGGAATTGAAGAAAAAAGAAGTGATAGGAATTAAGGACTGTACCAGATTAGGGCATGTATGTGATTTGGAAATTGATGTGTGCAAGGGCTGTATCCTGAAAATTATTGTTCCAGGAAAATGCGGCTGTTGGGGATGGCTGAAAGGAGATTCTTTGCTGGAGATACCATTTTGCTGTATTAAACAG
>JAFUKJ010000034.1 GCA_017467805.1 Lachnospiraceae bacterium | reverse complement strand
ATTTTTGTAAGGATGTTTAGAGGATAATTAAGGAGGGAATATGTTAGTAGAAGATATTAAAAAGTACTGTCTTAGCAAACACAAAGCATATGAAACATATCCCTTTGGCGATGTTCCTATATGCTATAAGCTGAATAATAAAATATTCGCGCAGATATATCCATATCCTGGGGATTATAAGATAACACTCAAGTGTACGGCGGATGCAGGACAGTTTTATAGAGATGTTTATCCAGGTAAGGTGGTAAGAGGCTACCACTGTCCACCAGTGCAGCAACCATATTGGAATACTATTTATTTGGATGATTTTCCTGATGAGGAATTATTAAATATGGTAGACCTTGCTTATGAAACAGTATTCAATAGTTTTTCTAAGAAGGTGCAGAGGGAGATATTAGAGGATTAGTTATGATTCTAAGTGTTAGCAGAAGAACGGATATCCCTAGCTTCTACTCGGAGTGGTTTTTTAATAGAATAAAGGAAGGTTTTCTATATGTAAGAAATCCTATGAATCCGCAACAGGTGAGCAGGATAGCGCTGTCGCCTGAGGTGGTGGATTGTATTGTGTTTTGGACGAAGAATCCAGAGCCGATGCTGGAACGATTAGATGAATTAAAAGCGTATCAGTACTATTTTCAATTCACACTAACGAGCTATGGACGGGATATTGAGGCGAATGTGCCACATAAAAGAGAGTGTATGATTCCGATTTTTCAGAGATTGTCTGATAAGATAGGGATGGAGAAGATGGTATGGCGGTATGACCCGATATTGTTAACGAATAAATATACGATAGAATATCATTGTAGAGCATTTGAACAAATAGCAAATGCGTTAAACGGTTATACGAAGCGATGCGTGATTAGTTTTGTAGATTCTTATTCTAAGATACAAAAGAGTATGCAGACTGTGAACGCGAGATTGCTTGCAGAGGATGAGATGAGGCTGCTTGCTAAAGTTTTTGCTCAGATTGCGAGAGATAATGGTATGGAGATAGCCACCTGCGCAGAGCAGATTGATTTGAGTGAGTATGGGATTGGGCATAGTAGTTGTATTGATAAGCGGATGATAGAGGAGATTATAGGAAGTCCTATCACAGTCAAAAAAGATAAGAATCAACGTGTAGAGTGTGGATGTGTGGAGAGCATAGATGTTGGAACCTATAATACCTGTAGGAACGGCTGCCGATATTGTTATGCGAATTACAGCATGGAAAGTGTGATGGCGAATGCTAAGAGGTATGATGTAGATTCGCCGATATTATGTGGAATGGTGCATGATGAGGATAGGATTACGGTAAGGAAGATACAGTCTTTTCGTAAAGAATAATAGAGAGGTACGAGTGATGGTAAAGGATGAAATAATTCAATTTCTGATTCGGGCAAAGCAGGCAACCTATGCAGGAAAGGGAGCAGAGATTGCTTCAACAAGACCACAGTCCCACGATTTGTTTTATCAAGAGAATGATTATATGTATTATGATACCTATTTAGGCGGAGCAAGCTTTTCTGGAGAAGAGGCTTTGTGGATTGGTGGAGCACCTTATTGGAGTATGAATTATGCTGGGCGTGTGATTGGGAATAATTTTAGCAGTGATTTTCTGAAAGACGCGCTGTTTCATGTTACTAAGGAGAAACCATTCCGTGGACCTAAGAATTATATAAGTGGCGCTTATACCTATAAATGTGAAGTGAATGGAGATTTTGATTGGTTTCAGGGGTATGAAACTATTTGCTATAAAGAAGAGAAGATATATGAGTGTTATTTTCATGGTAGTAGATTGAAATAAGTTAAAATGAAATGGATTTTTTAGGAGAAGAGAAATGAAAATTAAAAAGTGTAATATAGAGGATATTGTTAAGGCTGGAGAATTTTACGACATAGTTGTAAAGCATCTTGATGATACGATTAATTACCCGAAATGGGTATATAAGGTATATCCTTCTGAAGATTCAGTTAGAGAAAAACAGCAGGAAGGATGTCAGTTTGTGTGCATAGATGAAGGTAAGATTGTAGGAGCATTTGTTCTGAATGATGACCCAGATGGCGCCTATGAGAATGCAGTCTGGAGTAAGGCGTTAGCAAGAGGTGAATATATGGTGTGCCATACGCTTGCGACTGCACCAGACCAGCAGGGGAAAGGACTAGGTAAGCAACTGGTAGAGTTCTGTATCTCGTATGCGAAAGAGCAAGGCTTTCAAGGCATACGCTTAGATGTTGTACCAGACAATATCCCAGCAAGAAGATTATATGAAAAATGTGGTTTCAACTATGTAGGAGACGTTGATTTGGAGAGAGATATAGAAGAGATACCGATGTTTTCTATGTATGAATTAAATTTTTAGTGGTAGAGGAGAAGCTATATGGGAACTTTTAGCGTTGAGTTGAAAAAGGTTGTTGATGACAGTTATGAGATTGAAATTGGTTTTGAACTGGCAGACAAGCTGGTGGAAGATATAAAAAATGGTTTGGTTGGTAATATTACGAAATTTGCAGTGATAACAGATAGTAATGTGAAGGACTTATATGCGAAGGATATTCTTGCGAGGTTAGTAGACGGAGGTTATCATGCGGATTTGTTTGTGTTTGAGGCTGGAGAAACAAACAAGACCAGAGAAACGAAAGCTATGATAGAGGATGCTATGTTAGAAAAGGGTTATCGTAGAGATTGCTGTATCATTGCCGTTGGAGGCGGTGTAGTAACTGATTTGGCGGGTTTTGTGGCTGGTACCTATGGCAGAGGTGTTCCGTTTATTAATTATGCGACCACTTTATTGGCAGCAGCGGACGCATCGGTAGGTGGAAAGACTGCTGTGGATACACCTCTTGCAACGAATTTAATTGGTTTGTTTAATCAGCCTGAAAAGGTGTATTTGGATATTGCGACATGGAAAACACTACCTCAAAGACAGATATCCAGTGGCTTGGCGGAGACAATTAAACATGCGTGCATTGCAAGCAAGCATTTGTTTGATTATTTAGAGAAGCATATGGAAGAGATTCTTGGTATTGAGAAGGCGGCTTGTGAGCATATCGCGAATGAAAATTGCAAGATTAAGTATGAAGTAGTTATGAAGGATGAAAGAGAAAGCGGGCTGAGAGAGGTGCTTAATCTAGGGCATACAGTAGGACGTGCCATTGAAACTGTAAGTGAGTATCGATTGTTGCATGGAGAAGCTCTTTCTATAGGACTTGTTGCAGAGGTAAAATTAGCGTATAAGCTAGGTTTTGTGTCTAAAGAGCAGAAGGATGCGGTGATTAGCTTATTAAATAAGGCAAAATTACCAATCGAAATTCCTGAATATATTGATAGAGAAGCTTTGGTTAAGAAGCTGTATACAGATAAGAAGGTGAAGAACGGTCAGCTTCGTTTTGTGGTACAAAAGGGAATTGGCGATGTTGTGGAGTTTGAAGAAGGAGTTTATGCAACTAAGATTGAAGAAGCTATAGCAAGAGAGATTATTATGGATATGTAGTTCGTAAGGAGGTAATCATGGTCATTTTAATCGGTGGGAGTACCCACACAGGTAAGACATTATTGGCACAGAAGTTGGTAGAGAAATACCATTATTCCTGCTTGGCCTTAGACCATCTGAAGATGGGATTGATTAGAAGCGGATATACTACGCTTACGCCCTATGATGATGACAAGATGACCGATTTACTGTGGCCGATTGTTTGTGAGATGATTAAGACAGTCATTGAGAATAATCAGAATATCATTATTGAGGGTTGTTATTTTCCTCATGATTGGAAGAACTACTTTGAGGCAGACTATTTAGAGGATATTAAAGCCGTATTTCTTGTTTTCAGCAAAGAGTACATAGAGAAACATTTTGAAGATATTAAAAAGTATGGAAGTGTGATTGAAGAACGCGGCGATGATGAAGACTGTACAAAGGAAGTATTAATAAGAGATAATGAACTTTGTCTGGAAATGTGTAAGCAGTATGGCTGTGAATATCATCTTGTGACAGACCAATATGATATTAGTGTGGAGAATATGATTGGATGAATATAAGACTTTATAATGCCAAAACAGATTACTCTTATATAGAAAGCTGGATAAAGGATGAAAGACCCCATGCTTTGTGGTGTGCGAATCTCATGCCATATCCTTTATCTGAAGATTCATTAAGTATGGTATTGAATGGTATAAAGGAAAAGTGGGGAGCAGAAGCGTATGTTGTTACAGCTAATAACGATATACCAATAGGCTTCTTTGCATATTCAGTAAATCTTTCTGACAAATCAGGATTTTTGCAGTTTGTGATACTGGATGATAAACAACGAGGGAACGGCACTGGAACACAAATGCTTGAAAAGATATTACAGTATGCTTTCAAAATTACAAAGGTAACTTCTGTACGATTATGCGTTTTTGACGTGAATGAAAGAGCGAGACGATGTTATGCAAAAGTGGGATTTCAGGAAGTGAGCTTGACGGAGAATGCATTCGTATTTAAGGACGAGCAATGGGGCAGATGTAGTATGGTAGCCATATGCGATAAGGATGAGGGATAGGAATGATTTTATTAGTAGTAGATACACAGAAGTTGATTACAAATGAGAAGTTATATAATTTCAAGATTTTCGTAAACAATGTAAAAAGTCTGATTCAAACAGCCAGAGAGAATCATATAGAAGTCATCTATGTGCGTCATGATGATGGTGAAGGTTGTGAACTGACTAAGGGAACAGAAGGTTTCGAGATATATGAAGGATTTAGACCACAGGCAGGAGAAAGAATTTTTGAAAAGACTGTAAATAGTGCATTCAAAGGAACGGGACTATTGGAATATTTAAAGGGTAAGGGTGTGCAGGATGTTATTGTAGTTGGATTGCAAACAGATTATTGTATTGATGCAACGATTAAATGTGGCTTTGAGCATGGATTTCATATGATTGTTCCTGAGTATGCGAATACTACAGTTGATAATCAGTTTATGACAGGGGAGCAGACGTATCAATATTATAATCACTTCATGTGGAATAAGAGATATGCGAAGTGTATTTCGATAGAAGAGACGCTACAAGTAATGCGAGCAAAATTAAGTTGATTTTGGAAGTGCAAGAAAAGGGGATGAATTGCGGTTTAGTTGAGCCATGGCGGGTTGCGAATGCGGCATGGCAGCAAGAGCCATGACAATATCTATCTGGAACATAAACAAAAAGTATACAGTAACAATTAATTTTACTGTGGTACACCCAAGCGGGCTATTTTCTTTGGATTTTTGCTAAAAAAGGTGTACGGTAAACATTTTCCATACATTTCAAATCAAAATGGTATACAGTAAACGAAAAGCTTGCACTGGTATACTCATAGGGAAATTGTGCTTTAGTCATACCTGCCTGCAAGGTACAGAAACACAAAAAACATCGTGAGACCTCGAATATAAGAAATTCATATCATTTCTACGGTATTTTGAGGTACTGGAGTATTTTTTTTGCTATAGGATATAGTTTTTTCTACTTTTCGATATCCTACGAAAGATTATTTGGGTCTGTACCTCGATGCTACATAAGAAGGGGCACAAATCAGCAAAATTATAGAGTATTCGAGGTACCAGAAGAAAAAAATTGCTCCTGTACCTCAATATGAGTAAATCTGCTAAAGTATAATTCCCTTTTCATTCACATCCCCGCCATGGCTCAACTAAAACGCAATTCAAGAAAGCATGCACCTTAAAAATGATTGAAAAAAATAAATATAATGCAACTAATCGTGTAAGAATCCCTTATATAATATAGGAAAGTAATATTAGACGATTCTAAACAGATAGAGCATTTATGGAGGGAGACGATGTTATGAAAAAGACTAAAATCTTAGGAGTTATAGCGATTGTAGCTATTTTGATGTTAATAGGATTTTGGGTGGTGTGGTATATGCTGTCTGCTAACTATACTGGTCTGGTGGTTTCTTATGGTGGTAATCCTACTATGTTTGAACTGCAAGGAGACAGCGGTAAGAACTATGGCTTTGTAGTTACTGATAAGACAGAGCTTGTATGGGAAGATACCAGCGCTTTAGATGACTGGAAGGGTTCACAGATTGATTATGATGACTGGAGTGTCTTTGGTTGTAGTATGCGTGTGGAGGTTGTGGCTGGTGAAGAGACCGAAAGCGCAGACGAGTACATAGATGAATGTGTTGAGGCGTGGTATATAGCTGAGAAGGTTACAGTAACAAAGGTCGAAGAGGATTACTTTGCAGTATGCTATAAGCCTGTTATTTATTTGTATCCTGAGGAAGAGATAAATGTAGATGTAAGTTTAAATCTTGAGGGGAAATTAACCTGTACATACCCTGAATATGAAGAGGGTTGGCAGGTAACAGCCATGCCAAATGGTACATTGTATGATGAAGAGGGGCAGTCTTATAATTATCTATACTGGGAAGGTATTGCAGATATAGAATACGATTTTTCTAAGGGATTTTGTGTTGCAGGAGAAGATACGGCAAAGTTCCTGGAAGATGTGCTTGCTAAGCTGGGCTTAAATAGAAAAGAAGCGAATGAATTTATCGTGTATTGGCTACCTTTGATGCAGGAGAATGCGTATAATCTCATTTCTTTCCAAACGGATACATATACAGAGGCAGCAAGGTTAAATATTGAACCAAATCCTGATACAGTGATTAGAGTTTTTATGGCATGGAAACCTATAACTGAGGTAGTGGAGATAGAACCACAGAATCTTACATCGCCAGTACGAAAAGGCTTTACAGTAGTTGAGTGGGGCGGAACAGAAGTGGATTAATAATAACGGAGTAGATGCAAGGTCTTTACAATGCGTAAGGACTTTGCATTTTTAGTTTATTCTAAATAAAAGTCTTGCAAATAATTTTTTATATGATATACTTTAACGTGCTAACGTGATAATATAAGAAAGCGAAAGAGTGGAGTATATTTATGAAAAAACAAAAGACAAAGGGATTATCATACGGATGCATATCAGGGATTTCCTTCTGCGTTATTATGGCGGCATGGTGTATAGCGACCTATGGTGGATTTGTAAGTGATATTTTTATGCCATCACCGACTGCAGTATGGGAAAGCATCGTAGAGATGGCAAAGGATGGTTCGTTGTGGGAGCATTGTTTTGTATCGACAAAGCGAGTTATGATAGGCTGGTTTTGGTCAGCGATTGCTGCATTACCGATAGGGATGCTTATGGCAAGAAGTAAGAAGTTTAGTGCGGTATTTCAGCCTGTTATTGAGTTTGCAAGATATTTGCCTGTTGTGGCGTTGGTGCCTTTGACTTTATTATACCTTGGAATAGATGAGAATCAGAAGTATGTTATTATATTTCTTGGAACCTTTTTCCAGTTGGTGTTGATGATATGCGATACAGTGTCAGGTATTGAGAAGAATATGATTAATGCCGCCAGAACATTGGGAGCAAATAAGCTTCAGGTATATACGGAAGTCATTTTTCCAGCGGCATTACCTGGATTAATGGATGATTTTAGATTAACAATTGGATGGGCTTGGACTTATTTGGTGGTTGCAGAGATGGTGGCAGCTTCTGCAGGACTTGGTTATATTATTTTGAAGTCACAGAGATTCCTTGCAACGGATGTTATCTTTGCAGGACTGATTATGATAGGTTTAATTGGTTTGGTAACAGATTTCCTATTACGCCTTTTGACCAAGGTAATTGTACCATGGCATGAGAGACTGGGAGATTAGAGGATATTACAATGGAGAATATAAAGTTAAGAGTAAAGAATTTGCAGAAGGTATATCCTGCGAATGGAAGAAAAGATAAAGAGGTTGTAGCGTTACGTGATATTAATCTTGAGGTTAAAGAGTCAGAATTTGTCGTGATGGTAGGTCCTTCGGGCTGCGGTAAATCTTCGTTAATTAATATCATTGGTGGATTAGAGGATGCAACTGAAGGTGAAGTGCAGATTGATGGTAAGGATGTTGTGGGTCCTGGTGCGGATAGAGGTATGGTATTCCAAGGATATAGCTTATTTCCGTGGCTTACTGTGCAGAAGAACATTGAGTTCGGCTTAAAGATGAAAAAGGTTCCGAAGGAGGAACGTGCTAAAATAGCCAAGGAGTTCATTGATTTGGTTGGATTGACAGGCTTTGAGAATTCATTACCAAAGCAACTGTCGGGTGGTATGAAGCAGAGAGTTGCTATTGCGAGAACCTTGGCAAATCATCCACAGGTTTTATTAATGGACGAGCCGTTTGGTGCGTTGGATGCACAGACCAGAGTGGTTATGCAGGAACTCTTGGCACGTATTAGTCGTGAGACAAAGAATACCATTTTGTTTATCACACATGACATAGATGAGGCGATTTTATTGGCAGATAGAATCTATGTTATGAGTAGAAGACCTGGAACGATTCGTGATGTCATGGATGTTACTATCGAGGGTGAGCGTAATCATGAGATGCTGGTAAAGCCAGAGTTCTTGGAGATGAAGCGCAAGATTATGGAAATGCTTTGGCAGGAGAGCCAGGATGCAGCAATGGGAAAATAGAGAGTTTACTCTATTAATATATACATTATATATAAGGGAGAAAAAGATTATGAAAAAGTTTTTAGCAGTACTATTAACAAGCGTCTTGGCATTATCATGTGTAGCATGTGGTGCAGCAGAGAAGACAGCATCTGCAGATGGATTGGTGCCATTAAAGGTTGCATTCTGTACATGGGCAGGCTATGCACCGCTCTATATTGCAGAAGAGAAGGGATATTTTGAAGAGGCTGGTTATGATGTAGAAATCGTAATTATGGAGGATGAGTCTACATATGGAGCAGCATTGGTTTCTAACAGTATTCAGGCTTTGGGGCAGGTATTAGACCGTGATATTATCCAGTTTGATGCGGGAGCACCTGAGACTTATGTTTGTACTATGGACTGTTCAACAGGTGGAGATGGCTTGATTGCAACTGCTGAGATTCAGACAGTAGATGATTTGGCTGGAAAGACAGTGGCATTAGATAAGTCAGCAACCTCTTATTTCTTCTTTTTACAGGTGTTAGCAGACAGCAACATTACTGAGGATCAGATTAACATTGTTGAAATGGGTAATGATGAAGCTGGAGAAGCATTTATTGCAGGTCAGGTAGATGCAGCAGTAACTTGGGAGCCTGCATTAAGTAACTGTGTAGAGCGTGAAGGTGGACATATTTTGGTTTCTTCTGCGGAGTATCCAAAGGCAATTATTGATGTATTAACAGTGAACACTAACTTCCTGGCAGAGCATCCTGATGCAGCAGATGTGTTAAATGACTGTTGGAATAAGTCTGTGGCATATTTAAATGAGAACTTTGATGAGAGCTGTGAAATTATGGCAAAGGGACTTGACCTTTCCGTTGAGGACGTGAAGGCAGAGTGTGCAGGTATTACCTTCTACGGCGAGGCAGAGAACAAGGTGTTTAATGATTTGACAACAGAAGAGAATGTTGTTGAAATCGCTCAGATGTGTACAGAGTTCTGGTTAGAAAAGGGCTACATGGAGTCTGATGATATCAGTGGATTCTTTACATATATAACAGAATAAGATATGAGAGAGGATGTGGATATGATTCTGCATCCTCTTATTTAGTTTTAAGGAAGTATAAACAATATATAAATTGTTGTGAGTGTTATTGACATAGTGGAATTCCTTTGCTACAATACATTTAACAATTAAGTTAAATGTTAAATGAGGTGATGCGATATGGCTATGCAGGATACACTGAAAGCATTAGCTGACCCGATACGGCGTGAGATATTGAATCTGTTAAAGAACGGAAGAATGTCGGCAGGAGATATCACTGAGCATTTTGATGTGACTGGTGCTGCGATATCAAGGCATTTATCGGTATTGAAGGAAGCGGATTTGATTCGCGATACCCGTGAAGGGAAATTTATTTATTATGAGCTGAATGCCTCTGTATTGGAGGAAATCATGCTTTGGATTACGAATTTGAAGGGAGAGAATCTTTAGATGAAAGAGAACAAGGGAAAGATTATATTATCATCAGCACTTGTATTATTTCCAATGCTGATAGGATTGTTATTATGGAACGCTTTACCTGAGCAGATGGTAACACATTGGGGAGCGGATGGAGCAGCAGATGGATGGAGCAGTAAGTATTTTTCGATTTTCGGGATACCATTACTGATATTGGTGTTACATTTATTTTGTGTATTTTTCTGTCTTAGAGACCCAAAGAATGCAGAGCAGACTGATAAGGCACTGGGATTGGTATTCTGGGTGTGCCCGATTATTTCAGTTGCTGTCAATATTATGATGTATTCGATAGCGCTTGGTATGGATGTTAATATTCAGCTTCTTATGCCAGTGGTTTTGGGTCTGATGTTTATTATCACAGGAAACTATCTTCCGAAATGTAAGCGTAACAGTACAATTGGTATCAAGGTTGAGTGGGCGTTAAATGATGATGAGAACTGGAATATGACACACCGCTTTGGTGGAAAGGTATGGACAGTGGGCGGTTTTGTGTTAATTATTTTGGAGTTTTTAGCAGGCAGTGTCGCTCAGATTCTTTTCCCGATTGTGTTACTTGTGATAGTGTTTGCACCAATGATTTATTCGTATGTATTCTATAGACAGCAGCTGAAAGCAGGACTCACACTTAAAAAGAGAAGAAAGAATCCTTTCTGGAAGAGTGTAGGAACATTATTAGGCTTAACTGCATTGGGTGCAATTATGCTGATGCTGATAACGGGCGATGTGAATATCAGCTATAATGACACAACATTTTTGATAAACGCAAGCTATTGGGATGATTTGGAGATTCCATATGCGGATGTGGATGCGATTGAATATCGCGAGAGCTGTGCGGCAGGTTCAAGAGTCTGGGGCTTTGGAAGTATGCGACTTGCGTTAGGAAGCTTTGAAAATGACGAATTTGGAAGCTATACCCGATATTCCTATGTTGGAAATGATGCATGTGTAGTATTGACAATTGGCGATAAGATACTTGTACTTGGCGGTCAGGATGCTGAGAATACCAAGGCTATTTATGAGGAACTGTCAAAGAGGGTTTCAGTAAATTAGTTTGTATTAAGAAAGGCGTGAAAAATAAGAAATTATTTTTCGCGCCTCAATTTTTCTAAACAATCACAATCTGTCTTTTGAATTCATTCTGTATAGATGTACCATATTTCTGTGCTTTTACTCCCTCATAGACCCTTGAAGCATACAAGTCAGCTTCTAACGACATGAGAGCCAGGCCGTCAAAATCCTTATAAGCATCTGCAAGCTTGGAAATCAAAGGAATGGATGCATTTGTTTTGATAAGACTGAGCAAATCACTGCTTTCCTTGCGGAAACCAAGTATTCTTGCATATTGAACATAGTCATCTGCACGCATGGCATCGACTACGTCCTGCTTCATATTAAGAAGGATATGCATCATACAACGACTGATACGGTTGTATGTTATGTCCTTAGATTTATTTTGCATACAAAAGTCATCAAAGCTGGTGAAAGTATCCAGGTTCTTAAGCAACTTATCGGAAAGAGAAGCAGTAACATCATAGTAGTCAGTATAGCCTGTCCGTGCATCTGCCAAAAGCTTATAATATAGGATAGAAGAAAAATCCCTTGCAAACATAAATTGCTGCTTTGAAGCTTCTGAAAGCACCGTACTGACCGCGGATGGAATATAATCGCGTAGTTCGGTAAAGGCATTATAATCTTGGGCAAGCTGAGAGCGAATAGCGTTAGCAGAAGCAAACTGTCCTTGAGTAATATTGGTTTCATTGTAACCGCTTCCGCTTCGAGCCAGTGTTACAGGCTGGATGCGACTATTACGCTGGAGCAATGCCTTAATATATTCGATACCGAGAATGTTGTTTGGGCAATTCAGTACATTTTTCAAGGAATCAGAAGAATCGCCGAGGTAGTCGGACAAAGCATTGCTTCTGGCTGTCGGATAGGATACGCCCTGTCTTAGGTATCTATCCAATGAGGCAGAGTATTCTTTGGGTTCTTTTGCAAGGGTAGAAGCACACTGGGATAATAAAGAAACATTACCAGCCTCACTGCCAAAGTGCAGAATATCTACAACACCAAGCTTATCCAAAAGAGCAACAGCACCCTGAGCAAAGTACTCAGCACTGCCAAGCGCATAGTAAACGGGTAATTCTAATACCAAATCAGCGCCGCATTCTAACGCCATTTGAGCGCGGAGATGCTTATTTACAATAGAAGGAATCCCTCTTTGCGCAAAGTCACCGCTCATCACGATAATAATGCGGTCAGCATTATGCTCTTCGCGAATCTTATTCAATTGATATAAATGTCCGTTATGAAACGGATTATATTCTGCGATAACCGCTGCGATTTTCATGGCTAACCTCCTTGGTATTTCTAATTAAAAGCCTAGCATGAAAGCAGGCTGAAAACAAGTCAAAAAAATGTCAGACATGATAAAAAAATAACATTATTTATTCTGCCCAAAAATGAAAAAGATTATTGTGCAGAATCAATACAAACGTTGAAAATACGCGTTTTTGTATTTAAGAAAAGACAAAAAATCATGAAAAAAACTCTTGTATACAAGAAAATGGTACGCTATAATGTAAGTGCTTACATAAATAGTAAATGATTACGATATATATTCAGTAAGCTTGGTAAATGAGTTGTAGAAATTATTACAGGATAAGGAGATTTGAGTATGTCTTACATTGATTTAATTAAGGACAAAGCTAGAGCAGACAAGAAAAGAATTGTGTTACCGGAGTCAACAGATAAGAGAACTTTGATTGCGGCAGCTAATATCGTTGCAGAGGGAATTGCAGACGTTATCATGGTAGGTAAGGAAGAGAAGATCATGGACGGTGCAGGCTGGCTTGAGATTGACTTATCTGGTGTTACAGTAGTAGACCCAGCGACATCTGAGAAGTTTGATGAGTACGCTGAGTTATTATATGAAACAAGAAAAGCAAAGGGTATGACTTTAGAGAAGGCTGAGGAAATCTTAAGAACAGATTACCTTACATTTGGTATCATGATGGTTAAGGCTAATGATGCAGACGGTATGGTAGCTGGTGCATGTCATGCTACAGCAGATACATTAAGACCTGCATTACAGATTCTTAAGACAGCACCTGGTGTGAAGTTAGTATCAGGTTTCTTCATCTTAGATGTTCCAAATTGCGAGTATGGTGAGAACGGAACATTCCTTTTTGCAGATTGCGGTTTGAATCAGGACCCTACAGCAGAGGAGCTTGCTGCAATTGCAGACAGCTCAGCTAAGAGCTTTAAGACTCTTGTAGGTAAGAAGCCAATTATTGCAATGCTTTCACATTCTACAAAGGGAAGTGCAAAGCATCCATTAGTAGATAAGGTAGTAGAGGCTACAAGAATCGCAAAGGAGCAGTATCCAAGTCTTACATTGGATGGAGAGTTGCAGCTTGATGCAGCTATCGTTCCATCAGTAGGTAAGTCTAAGGCAGCAGGCTCAGACGTAGCAGGTAAGGCAAATGTATTGATTTTCCCTAACCTTGACTGTGGTAATATTGGATATAAGCTTGTACAGAGACTTGCAGGTGCAGAAGCATATGGACCAATGCTTCAGGGTATCTCAAAGCCTGTAAATGATTTATCAAGAGGATGCTCTTGGGAAGATATCGTTGGTGTAGTTGCTCTTACAGCAGTACAGGCACAGTTACAGTAATACACGAAAACTTGTAGAAAACAGTTGACAAAAAGATTATGCATATGTATAATTATCTAATGTGTGGATAGGAGTCTACTATGTTAGTGAATTTGACAGATGTATTTACAAATGAAGGAAAGGTTATTAATAAGGAAATTCCTTTTGAATATGAGGAGTATTCCTGCCAGATGGGTACTTTTACCGTTAAGGATAAGAGTCCGATTGTTTTAACTCTTTCTAATATAGGACAATCTAAGGCGATGGTTGAAGGCACATTGAAGCTTGTGCTTGGGATGAGCTGTGACCGTTGTTTGCAGGATGTTGATTATACATTTGATTTATCCTTTTCCGTGGATGTTGTTTCGCCTGAGCTTACTGAGTACAGTGAGGATGAGGTTGATACAGAGTTTATGGAAGGGTATCACTTGAATGTGGATGCTCTAATCGATAATGAAATATTACTAAATTGGCCAATGAAGATTCTGTGCAAGGATTCCTGCAAGGGAATTTGTAAAGTGTGCGGTAAGAATCTGAATGACGGAGAGTGCGGATGCGACGATTTTGTACCCGACCCCCGTATGGCGGCGATTAAAGATATTTTTAACGCAAATAAGGAGGTGTAACAATGTCTATTTGTCCAAAGAATAAAACTTCTAAAGCTAGAAGAGATAAGAGAAGAGCTAACTGGAAGATGAGCGCTCCTACATTAATTAAGTGTAGCAAGTGTGGCGAATTAATGATGCCTCACAGAGTATGTAAGGCTTGTGGTTCTTACAACAAGAAAGAGATTATCAGCGCTAACTAATTATTGAATAGCAAGAAAATTAAGTGTCTGCAAATTTTGCAGACTCTTTTTTTGCTCATTTAATAATATGAAATATGCATGAAAATCCTTCTTATTGTCTTGATTTTTATGACTGTGTTTAGTATATTTATCTAGTATACAATGAGTTAAGTGTATGTAAATTCGGAATAGTAATATTCCTTACAATAAAGATATGTACATTAAGAAAGGCTGGTTTAAGACATGGGAGAATTGACAAAAGTAGCTGTAGATGCCATGGGAGGAGATAATGCCCCTGTTGAGATTGTTAAGGGTGCAGTAGAAGCAGTAAATGAGAATAAGAACATTAAGGTATATTTAACAGGTCAAGAGGATGCGGTAAATGCCGAGCTTGCTAAGTATACATTTGATAAAGAGCGTATTGAAGTGGTAAATGCAACAGAGATTATTGAAACAGCAGAGCCGCCAGTAGCGGCAATCAGAACAAAGAAAGATTCTTCAATTGTTGTAGCTATGAATCTTGTAAAGAATGGAATCTGTGATGCATTTGTATCAGCAGGAAGTACAGGAGCTGTTTTGGTAGGCGGACAGTTGATTGTAGGTAGAATTAAGGGAATCGAGAGAGCGCCTCTTGCTCCATTAATCCCAACAGCAACAGGTTGCTCATTATTGATTGACTGTGGTGCTAATGTAGATGCTAAACCTTCCAATTTAGTACAGTTTGCTAAGATGGGTTCTGTATATATGGAAAGCGTAATGGGTGTTGAGAATCCTCGTGTTGGTATCGTGAACATCGGTGCTGAGGAGGAGAAGGGTAATGCGTTGGTTAAGGCAACCTTCCCATTGTTAAAGAATTGTCCTGAGATTAATTTTATCGGCAGTGTAGAGGCAAGAGATATTCCTACAGGCTATGCAGATGTTATTGTATGTGATGCCTTTGCAGGAAATGTTATTTTAAAGACTTACGAAGGTGTAGGTATGACCTTGATTAAGAAGGTAAAGGAAGGTATGATGACAAATCTTAGAAGTAAGATTGGTGCCTTGCTTGTAAAGCCTGCATTAAAGGAAACATTAAAAGCATTCAATCTTGACCAGTATGGTGGAGCACCATTGCTTGGATTAAATGGTTTGGTTGTTAAGACACACGGAAGTTCTAAGGCAGTAGAAGTTAAGAACTCAATTCTTCAGTGCTTAACGTTTAAAGAGCAGAAAATAAACGAGAAGATTAAGGAGAAAGTAATCCTTAAGGATGAATAGGGAAGGGCCTGAGAACATGGAATTAGAAGCATTGAGAAAGGTTACAGCCGCAATATTGGGTATGGATCCTGAGGAAATAGAGTTGGATATGACTTTTCTCACAGATTTAGGTGCAGATTCACTGGATGTATACCAGATTATCATGGGTGTTGAGGATGAGCTTGATATTACGATACCAGTGGAAGGTATAGAGAATATTTCAACAGTTGGAGAGGCTGTTGAGCTGATTAAGAGCGTAACCGAATAATTTGTACAGTGGAATGAAGTATAAAAGCCCTGTTTCATAGGGCTTTTTATGCGCTTATTTCATTAACTAATTTTAGAAAGGGCAGATATAGTATGCGTGATATGAATGAAATCCTTGCAGAGCTGCAGGGGAAGATTGGATATCAGTTTAAGAATACAGATTTATTGAAGCAGGCGTTGACGCATAGTTCTTTTGCAAATGAGCAGAAGATTAATAAGCTTAAGAATTATGAGAGACTGGAGTTCCTGGGAGATGCAGTGTTAGAGCTGGTTTCCAGTGAGTTTTTATTCCATGCGAATCCTGATATGCCTGAAGGTCAGTTAACCAAGCTTAGAGCGTCTATGGTCTGCGAACCGTCTTTGGCATATTGTGCAAAGGATATTGATTTGGGTTCCTATATGCTTCTTGGTAAGGGCGAGGAGGCAACAGGAGGAAGGAAGAGAGATTCCATCACTTCAGATGCGATGGAGGCAGTGACAGGTGCCATTTATTTAGATGGTGGTATTGAGCCTGCAAAAGAGTTTATTCATACCTTTATTCTTTCTGATTTGGAGAATAGGATTCTGTTTATGGACAGCAAGACTATTCTGCAGGAGGAGATTCAGAAGAATGCGCAGAGTCTTCGCTATGAACTGACAGGTGAGACGGGACCTGACCATGATAAGGTATTCCATGTGGAAGCGTATATAGATGATGTCTTGGTGAGCAAGGGAGAAGGCAGAACCAAGAAGGCGGCAGAACAGCAGGCTGCATATCAGGCGCTTTTGCAGATGAAAAATAAAGCATAATTGATTACTTGAATACGGGGGAGAACAATGTATTTAAAAAGCATTGAAGTACAGGGCTTTAAGTCCTTTGCGAATAAGATTAATTTTCAATTTCATCAGGGAATTACGGGTATCGTAGGACCTAATGGTTCAGGAAAGAGTAACGTAGCCGATGCCGTAAGATGGGTACTTGGTGAGCAGAGAATCAAGCAGTTGCGTGGTGAATCCATGCAGGATGTCATTTTCTCGGGAACAGAAATGAGAAAGCCGTTAGGCTACGCTTATGTTGCGATTACCTTTGATAATTCAGACCATAAGCTTGCGATTGATTATGAAGAGGTTACCGTAGCGAGACGTCTTTACCGTTCCGGCGAAAGTGAATATTCAATAAATGGAACAACCTGCAGGTTGAAGGATGTAAATGAGCTTTTCTACGATACAGGTATCGGTAAGGAAGGATATTCGATTATCGGTCAGGGTCAGATTGAAAAGATTTTAAGTGGTAAGCCTGAGGAGAAGCGAGAGCTTTTCGACGAGGCAGCAGGTATTGTAAAGTTTAAAAAGCGTAAGAACACAGCACAGAAGAAGCTTGAGGATGAGAAGCAGAATCTGGTGCGTGTTACAGATATTTTGGGCGAGCTTGAGAAGCAGGTTGGACCTTTGGAGAAGCAGTCTGCAAAGGCAAAGGAATATTTGAGACTTAAGGAGAACTTAAAGACTCTGGATGTGAATATGTTCCTTTTAGAGAATCAGCGTATGAGTGAACAGCTTACCACTGTAGAGGGTAAGTATCGTATTGCGAGCAATGATTATGAGAACACTGTGGAGCAGTATGAGAAGATTCGTAGTGAATATGACAGTATACAGACGACCTTGGAAGAGCTTGACCAAGAGATTGAGAATGCAAGAGCGACTCTTACAGACACCAGCGTGCTTCGTGGAAAGCTTGAGGGTGAGATTAACGTTCTCAAGGAGCAGATTAAGAGTGCGCAGGGAAACGAACAGCATTTCAAGGAGCGTATGGAGGCGATTAATCAGCAGTTAGCTGAGAAGAATACAGAGAAGAGCGGTATTCTGGAGACAAAGTCTGCTTATGATGCGAAGGTAGCGGAGTTGGAGCAGGCAAGAAATGAAGCTAAGGGTTCTTTGACTGCGGTGCAGGAGAAGATTGAAGAACTGAATAATCGAATCGAAGAGAATAAGAATTTGATTATTCAGACCTTGAATGACAGAGCTGCGATTAAGTCTAAGCTTAGTAGCTTTGATACCATGATGGAGCAGCTGCGTATTCGTAAGGCAGAGCTGAACTCACGACTTCTTCGCGCCAAGAGTGATGAGGCACAGAGAGATGCCGAGATTGAGAAGCTTCAGGAAGAGTTCAAGCAGATTAATGATGAGATTATCGAGGTGAATAATCATATCACAAAGCTTGATGAGGATAATGTGAAGTGCCGTGAGCGTATCATGAGCAAGGATGAGAAGCTTCGCGTGCTTCAGGGCAAGTATCAGCAGGACAAGTCTAAGCTAGATACCATTACGAACCTGACAGAGCGTTATGATGGATATGGTAACAGTATTCAGAAGGTCATGGAGCAGAAGGATAAGAATAAGGGGATTGTTGGTGTAGTTGCTGATATTATTAAGGTTGATAAGGAATACGAGACTGCGATTGAGACAGCGCTTGGCGGTAATATTCAGAATATCGTTACAGAGGATGAGGATACTGCAAAGAAGATGATTGGTTTCCTCAAACAGAATCGATTTGGACGAGCTACATTTTTACCTCTTACCAGTATTACGAATCCGCAGGAGTTCAAGACACCTGATGTATTGAATGAAAAGGGTGCGATTGGACTTGCTGATTCCCTTGTTAGAATTGAGGACAAGTATCGTAATGTAGCTAAGGCAATGCTTGGTCGTATTGCGGTGATTGATAATATCGATAATGCTGTAAAGATTGCAAAGAAATACGACTACGGTGTAAGAATGGTAACCCTTGAGGGTGAGCTTTTAGTGCCTGGTGGTGCAATCAGTGGTGGTGCTTTCAAGAATAACTCTAATCTCTTAGGTAGAAGACGAGAGATTGAAGAACTAGAGGAGAAGCTTGCACAGCATAAGGCTGATATTGCGAAGACACAGCAGGATATTGAAGATATTAAAAATGAGCGTAATGAGATTCGTTCTACATTGGAAGAAGAGAAGCTTAAGCTGCAGAACCTTTTTATTAAGCAGAATACAGCGCGTATGAATGTCATTGCGGCCGAGGAGCGTAAGAGTGAGGCTGAGCTTGGCTTTGACGAGTTGAAGCAGGAAGAGCTTGAAATTGAGCAGAAGACAAAGGAAATTACAGCGGATAAGGATAGTATTTCTGAGGAGCTTACGGCATCGGAGGCTTCAGAGAAGCAGATTGAACAGGAGATTGTACAGTTCCAAAAGGAATTAGAGACCTATAGAAGTGAAGAGTCTGATAAGACTGGAAGAGTCGGCGAGTGGGAAGTAGAATACGAGAAGATTCTACAGAAGCAGGAGTTCGAGCAGATGAATCTCGACCGAATCGAGGGTGAGATTACAAGATATTCAGCTGAATTAGAAGAGGTCAGAGTGAATCTTGAGGCTTGTCAGGAGGATATGCAGACCAGACAGCATAACATTGAAGAGATGTTAAAGACAATTGATGCATCTCATACAACCCAGTCGGATGCAGAGGTTGCGTTGAAGGAGAAGCAGCAGCTTAAGGAAGAGCTTTCTCAGAAGCAGCGTACTTTCTTCCAGACAACAGAGGAGATTTCAGAGAGAAAGAATGCTTTGGACAAGGAAATCTATCGTTTGAATGCACAGCGTGAGAAGATAGAGGAGTCCATGGAGTCACAGATTAATTACATGTGGAGCGAGTACGAGATTACTTTGAGTGCAGCGGCTTCCATGCGTAATGAGGAAATGACAGATATTCCAGGGATGCGTAAAGAAATCAATACAATTAAGGATGATATCAAGAAGCTTGGCGATGTAAACGTGAATGCGATTGAGGATTATAAAGTATTGATGGAGCGTTATACCTTTATGAAGACACAGCATGATGACCTGATTGAGGCAGAAAAGACTTTAGAGGGTATCATTAATGAACTGGATACTGCTATGCGTAAGCAGTTTGCAGAGAAGTTCGAGGAAATCAGACGAGAGTTCGATAAGGTATTTAAGGAGCTGTTTGGAGGCGGAAAGGGTACTTTGGAGCTTATCGAGGATGAGGATATCCTTGAGGCAGGTATTCGAATTATTGCACAGCCGCCAGGAAAGAAGCTGCAGAATATGATGCAGCTATCAGGTGGAGAGAAGTCATTTACTGCGATTGCGCTTTTGTTTGCTATCCAGAATCTTAAGCCTTCACCATTCTGTCTCTTGGACGAGATTGAGGCGGCGTTAGATGAACAGAACGTAAGTCGTTTTGCAAAATACTTACATAAGCTGACAAAGAGTACACAGTTTATTGTAATTACGCATAGACGTGGTACAATGGAAAAGGCGGACAGACTTTACGGTATTACCATGCAGGAGAAGGGTGTATCTACCCTTGTCAGCGTAAATCTGATTGACGGCGACTTGGATGACTAATCGGTAAGGAGATGACAATAAAGGAATGGGATTTTTTGACAGATTAAAGCAAGGCTTAACTAAGACAAGAGATAATATTGTATCGGGAATTGATGCAGTATTTCATGGCTTTTCAGAGATTGATGACGATTTCTATGAGGAATTGGAAGAGATTCTGATTATGGGAGATATCGGTATTAATGCAACGACTGATATTATCGAGAGATTGAAGAAATCTGTGAAGGAGCAGCATTTGAAGCAGCCTTCTGAGTGCAAGGAGCTTCTGGTGCAGAGTATCAAGGAGCAGATGCAGGTAGGCGAGACTGCCTATGATTTTGAAAAGAAGCAGTCGATTATCTTTATTATTGGCGTAAATGGCGTTGGTAAGACAACCTCTGTTGGAAAGCTTGCGGGTATCCTTAAGGGACAGGGCAAGAAGGTATTGATTGCGGCAGCAGATACCTTCCGTGCGGCAGCAGGTGACCAGCTTGCAGAGTGGGCACACAGAGCAGGCGTAGATATGATTGGCGGAACAGATGGTGCAGACCCAGCTTCCGTAATCTATGATGCAGTGAATGCGGCAAAGGCTAGAAATGTGGATGTCCTTTTATGTGATACAGCAGGAAGACTTCATAATAAGAAGAACCTGATGGAAGAGCTTAAGAAGATGAACAGAATCATTGACAGAGAGTTTCCTGATGCACATCGAGAGAATCTGATTGTATTAGATGGTACAACAGGACAGAATGCATTGGCACAGGCAAAGGAATTTGGTGAGGTCGCAGACCTCACAGGTATTATCCTTACAAAGATGGATGGTACGGCAAAGGGCGGTATTGCGGTAGCGATTCAGTCTGAGCTGAATGTGCCTGTGAAGTATATCGGCGTTGGTGAGACGATTGATGATTTACAGAAGTTTAATGCAGATGAGTTTGTAGATGCACTTTTTGATGTAAAGAAGGATTCATCTGAGGATGAGGAAGCATAGGAGTAGAGATATTGTTTTACAATATTTGCATAGAATTTATAATATAGTGAATACTACTAAGGAGCAATAAAATGGATTCAAATATGTTAACACTTGAGAAATTTGAGGAAGCATCTGAAATTGTGCGTAAGGTGACTTCCGAGACAAAGCTGATTTATAGTGATTTTTTGAGTAATCAGACAGGTAATAAGGTTTATTTAAAACCTGAGAATATGCAGCTTACAGGAGCATATAAGTTAAGAGGTGCTTACTACAAGATTAGTACATTATCACCTGAAGAGCGTGCCAAGGGATTGATTACAGCATCAGCAGGCAATCATGCACAGGGTGTTGCTTATGCAGCAAAGAAGTATGGTGTTAAGGCAGTTATCGTTATGCCGACTACAACACCACTTATGAAGGTGAATCGTACCAAGAGCTATGGTGCAGAGGTTGTATTGAAAGGAAATGTATATGATGAAGCTTGCGAGTATGCTTATCAGCTTGCCGAGGAGAAGGGATATACATTTGTTCATCCATTTGATGACCTTGCAGTTGCAACAGGGCAGGGAACGATTGCAATGGAAATCTTTAAGGAGCTTCCATTGGTAGATTATATTCTTGTTCCTATTGGCGGCGGCGGACTTGCGACAGGTGTTTCTACACTTGCAAAGCTTCTTAATCCGAAGATTAAGGTAATTGGCGTAGAGCCAGCAGGCGCAAATTGTATGCAGGAGTCCTTAGAAGCAGGTGAGGTATTGACTTTACCAAGCGTGAATACTATTGCAGACGGTACAGCTGTTAAGACACCAGGTAAGAACATCTTCCCATATATTAAAGAGAACCTTGATGGTATAATTACAGTTCCTGATGAGGACCTTGTAGTTTCATTCCTTGATATTGTAGAGAATCATAAGATGGTAGTAGAGAATTCAGGACTTCTTACTGTAGCAGCGCTTCGCCAGCTTGATGTAAAGGATAAGAAGATTGTTTCTATTTTAAGTGGTGGAAATATGGATATTATTACCATGTCATCTGTGGTACAGCAGGGACTTATCTTTAGAGATAGAATCTTTACAGTATCGGTATTACTCCCTGATAAGCCAGGTGAGTTAACCAAGGTATCTGAGGTAATTGCACAGCAGAGCGGTAATGTAATTAAGCTTGAGCATAATCAGTTTGTATCAATCAATAGAAATGCGGCTGTAGAGCTTCGCATTACACTTGAGACCTTTGGTACAGAACATAAGAATCAGATTATTGATGCTCTTGAAAAGAGCGGATATCAGCCTAGACAAGTGAGAACAAATATTTAAGATGATGGTGCCATTAGGCAGTTTTGTGAGGTGTGATATGCGTAATCTTGCGAATAAAAAAATCATAAAGAGGGCAGGGAAATATATGATGATGACCATTGCAGCATTTTTGTATGCAGTGGCTATCAGCCTTTTTCTTGACCCGAATAATATAGCGCCGGGTGGAATCACCGGCGTTTCTATTTTAATCAACAGATTTATTCCTGTCCCTGTAGGAACGTTGAACTTGATTTTGAATGTTCCAATTATTTTGTTAGGACTTTGGAAGTTTGGTTTTAAGTTCATATTTTCTACCATGTATACCTTACTGGTATCGGCAGTGTTTATCGATCTGCTGGCACCCTTTGGCGCAGTGACGAATGAGTTGCTAATCGCATCTGTGCTAGGTGGCATTCTGTTGGCGGTGTCTCTTGCAGTAATTTTCAAAGCTGGAGCTACGACTGGCGGAACGGATATTGTAGTAAAGGTACTGCAGTTGAAATGGAAGCATATGAAGACAGGAGAAATCTTCCTGTTCCTTGACCTGTTGGTAGTACTGGCATCATGGCTTGTATTCAAGGATATGACGGTTGCCTTCTATGCAGGTGTTGCGGTAGTAATCGACATGGTTGTGATGGACTATGTACTCTACGGACCTGATGAGGCAAAGGTAGTTTATATTATCAGTGACAATACGGAGCAGATTAAGCAGCGTATCCTGGTAGAACTGGATATTTCTGCGACCTTAATTCAGGCAAGAGGTGCCTATACAGGTGACCCTCGTGAGGTGGTCATGGTAGTTGTCCGTAAACAGATGGCACCAAGACTTGAGGAAATCGTCAAGGAAGAAGACCCGAGATGTTTTATGCTTGTGTCTTCGGCGAGTGAGATATTCGGTGAGGGGTATAAGGATATAAGGGGGAAGAAAGTCTGAAATAAAATATTTCAAGGTGTCAAGAAAAAACACTTGACACCTTATTCTATTTATTGTATTCTACTATAGGCGAATGTTGTAAATAGTATATCGCATGAAGAGGAGAGCTATGAAGGCAGAAGGTATTGCGGGTGATGATGCATCACTTGAGACACGTGAATATAAAGGTTTATTATATGACTTTTACGGTGAGCTGCTGACAGAGCATCAGAAGAAGATTTACGAGGATGCGATATTTAATGATTTGTCCTTGAGCGAGATTGCGGGAGAGCATGGTATCAGCAGACAGGGCGTACACGATATCATTAAGAGATGCGACAAGCTATTGTTAGAATATGAGAACACTCTTCATCTGGT
>JAFUKJ010000003.1 GCA_017467805.1 Lachnospiraceae bacterium | reverse complement strand
GAGGTGGCGGTGAAATAAGGCTTACACCCGGTGTAGAATGTCTTGTCTTTGCAATCCAAGGGTAAACCTTCTTTGCAGGAAGATGTCCGCCCTCCCCCGGCTTAGCACCCTGTGCCATTTTAATCTGAATCTCTTTTGCACTTACCAGATACTTACTGGTAACACCAAAGCGCCCACTTGCTACCTGCTTGATAGCTGAGCTTCTGTCATGCTTCGTGCCAGCAGTCTGTAATCTCTCATCACTCTCACCGCCTTCACCACTGTTTGACTTACCATGTAAATGATTCATGGCGATTGCCAAAGCCTCATGTGCCTCCTCTGAGATAGAACCATAAGACATAGCGCCTGTCTTAAAACGCTTTACAATCTCAGTCTCACTCTCTACCTCTTCAAGCGGAACACCCTGCTCTGGATAATTGAAGTCCATCAGGCTTCGTAAATAGCCGCCCTGTTCCTCATCTATCATCTTAGTATAGGTTACAAACTTATCGTAATCGCCCTCTCTGGTTGCCTGTTGCAGCATATGAATCGTTCTCGGATTATATCTGTGCTCCTCTCCCTGACTTCTGAGCTTATGACGTCCCATTGCGGTTAAGGTCAGGTCGTTTTCGAGTCCTAATGGGTCAAATGCCTTAGAATGCTGTTCATCTGCTGCTCTTGCGATATCCTCCAGCGTGATACCGCCGATACGGCTTACTGTTCCTGAGAAATATTTATCTGTTACTTCCTTATCGATACCGATTGCTTCAAATATCTTACTGCCCTGATAAGACTGAATCGTGGAAATTCCCATCTTTGAAGCAATCTTTACGATACCATGCAGAATTGCATGGTCATAATCCTCTACTGCTGCGTAATAATCCTTATTTAAAATGCCATCCTCTATGAGTTGTCCGATGGTTGCATGTGCCAGATATGGATTAACAGCACTTGCACCATATCCAAGAAGCGTTGCAAAGTGATGTACCTCTCTTGGCTCTGCTGACTCCAAAATCAATGACATTGCTGTACATTTCTTAGTCTGTACAAGATGCTTATGCACTGCTGCCACAGCCAAGAGTGAAGGTAATGCCACATGGTTCTCATCCACACCTCTATCTGAAAGAACAAGGACAGTTGCACCATCACGGTATGCCTTATCCACCTTTACGAATAACTGGTCAAGAACTCTTTCAATCGGTGTACTCTTATAGAATATAATCGGAACCTTTACTACCTTGAAGCCTTCCTTCTTCATTGCACAGATCTTGAGTAAATCCAAATCTGTAAGAATCGGATTCTCAATCTTAAGCATTCTACAATTCTGCGGTTGCTCCTCCAAGAGATTTCCATTCTTTCCTACATATACGGTAGTTGAGGTTACAATCTTCTCTCTAATCGCATCAATCGGAGGATTGGTTACCTGTGCAAAAAGCTGCTTAAAATAATAGAATAATGGCTGATATTCCTTTGATAACACTGCAATCGGTGTGTCTACACCCATGGAGCCAATCTGCTCTGAGCCATTTAATGCCATCGTATAAATACTGTTTCTGTATTCCTCATAGGTGTAACCAAATGCCTTCTGCAATCTGGCTCTTTCCTCTGCTGTATAGTCCTGAATCTTCGCATTGGGAATCTTTAATTCCTTTAAGGTTATCAGATTGCTGTCAAGCCATTCTCCATAAGGCTCTTTATGAGAATATTCTTCCTTTAGCTCTTCATCAGACTTCACAACACCTGCCACGGTATCTACCAAAAGCATTTTTCCAGGATGAAGTCTTTCCTTGCTTATTACATGCGCCTCGTCCAACTCCAAGACACCAACCTCTGATGCAAGAATCAGACGGTCATCATCCATGATGTAGTAACGGGAAGGTCTAAGACCATTTCTGTCAAGGATAGCACCTAATACATCACCATCTGAGAAGAGAATGGAAGCTGGTCCGTCCCAAGGCTCCATCATCGTCGCATAGTACTGATAGAAATCTCTTCCCTCCTGAGAAATGGTATCATTGTGCGCCCATGGCTCAGGAATCATAATCATGGCTGCAAGTGGTAGCTCCATGCCACTCATTACTAAAAACTCTAATGTGTTATCTAACATGGAAGAGTCGGAGCCTGCGGTATTCACAACAGGAAGCACCTTGGTAAAATCGTCTGCTGTCAACTGATTAGAAGCCATTGTCTCCTCTCTTGCCAGCATCTTATCCGCATTTCCCTTAATCGTATTAATCTCACCATTGTGTACGATAAAGCGGTTTGGATGCGCTCTTTCCCAGCTTGGATTCGTATTTGTCGAGAATCTGGAATGTACTGTTGCAATGGCTGACTCATAGTCCTCATCCTGCAAATCGAGGAAAAAGGTTCTAAGCTGGTCTACCAGAAACATTCCCTTGTATACAATGGTTCTTGAAGACAATGATGGTACATAGGTATTGTTATTGCTTTGCTCAAATACGCGGCGAACCACATACAGCTTGCGGTCAAAGTCCAAGCCCTTTGCTATGTTTTGCGGCTTCTCGATAAATGCCTGCATAATCATTGGCATACAGGAAAGTGCTTTCTCGCCAAGTACCTCTGGTGCTGTTGGGACCTTACGCCAGCCAAGGAGCTTCATCCCTTCCTTCTCCACAATAATTTCAAACATTTTCATTGCCTGACTTCTCTTTAGCTCATCCTGTGGGAAAAAGAACATTCCAACTCCATACTCACGCTCATTTCCTATTGAAATTCCTGCTTCCTTACATGCCTTTTGAAAGAACTTATGGGAAATCTGTGTCAGAATACCAACACCGTCACCTGTTTTCCCTTCTGCATCCTTACCTGCTCTATGCTCTAGATTCTCAACGATACTCAATGCATCAGCAACTATCTGGTGGCTCTTTCTTCCCTTAATATCTACAACAGCACCAATACCACAGTTATCATGCTCAAAGCTTTGGTCATATAGTCCGTTTTCTAATATTTGTTGATTCATTTATCTAATACACCTAACCTTTCTACAACTTCGCAAACTTTGCTGCTTCTATAAATCCTTTAAAAAGCGGATGTGCTCTATTCGGTCTTGATTTGAATTCAGGATGTGCCTGCGTCGCGATATAGAATGGATGATTAGGTAATTCAATCATCTCCACAATTCTCTTATCAGGTGACAATCCTGAAAGCGACATACCATGCGCATTTAGTTGCTCACGATATTCGTTATTTACCTCATAACGATGTCTGTGTCTTTCTGAAATTGCATTTGTTCCATACAGCTTTTCTGCCAGCGAATTCGCCTCTAACTCACATGGATAAGCACCTAATCGAAGCGTTCCGCCTAAGTTTTCCACATTTTCCTGTTCAGGCATCAGTGCAATAACAGGATTGCTCGTGTCAGGCTGTAGTTCTATACTCGCCGCATCCGTAAGTCCCATAACATTTCTTGCAAACTCTACGATGGCTAACTGCATTCCAAGGCAGATACCAAGGAATGGAATTTTATTCGCTCTAGCATATTTAATCGCCTCTATCTTTCCTTCCGTTCCTCTCTGACCAAAGCCGCCAGGAACCAATATTCCATCCATTCCTTTCAGTCGCTCTTTTACATTCTCAGCATTTATTTCCTCTGACTCTATCCAATGGATTTTTACATTGACTCTATTGGCAATGCCACCATGTCTTAATGCCTCTGCTACGCTTAGATACGCATCATGCAAGGCGACATACTTGCCCACGATTGCAATGCTTACCTCATCTGTGGCTTCCTTCATATTAGTAAGCATCTCGTTCCAATCCGTCAAATCAGGCTTTGGACACTCAATTCTAAGGCACTCACAAACTGCCTTTGCCAGATTCTCCTGCTCCAGCATAATCGGAACCTCATATAAGGAATCGGCATCCAGATTCTGTAGTACATGCTCCTTCTTCACATTACAAAAGAGGGAAAGCTTTTCTCTGATACCATCATCCAACGGATAATCGGAACGACACACTAAGATATCAGGCCATATTCCACTGCTTTGCAGGGTTTTTACACTCATCTGTGTTGGCTTTGTCTTCATTTCTCCCGATGCCTTAATATAGGGAATCAGTGACACCAAGATAATCGCTGCATTCTCTCTTCCGACCTCTGCCTGAAACTGTCTGATTGCCTCTAAAAAAGGCTGGCTTTCAATATCTCCTACCGTTCCACCGACTTCTATAATGGCGATTGCCTTATCATCATCTATCTTTGCGAACTTATCCTTAATTTCATTGGTTATATGAGGAATTACCTGTACTGTTCCACCGCCGTAATCGCCACGTCTTTCCTTCTGAAGCACGGACCAGTATATCTTTCCTGTGGTTACATTAGAGTTCTTATCAAGGCTTTCATCGATGAATCTCTCATAGTGTCCTAGGTCTAAGTCTGTCTCTGTTCCGTCATCTGTAACAAAAACCTCTCCATGCTGTATCGGATTCATGGTCCCAGGGTCAACATTGATATATGGGTCGAACTTCTGCATGGTTATGTGGTATCCTCTTGCCTTTAAGAGCCTTCCAAGAGACGCCGCTGTGATTCCTTTTCCTAAGCCTGACGCCACACCACCCGTGACAAAAACGTATTTCATTTATAATCCTCCTTGTTTTTCGAAGAAAATGCCAACTCTGCTTGCAGAGTTTTTGCCCTTGCAGAAGCAGAGGATTTTCCTCCTTTTGCGTCTGTGCGCATAAAAAAGGCGTCAAATACACCCGACTTATCAGGTTATTTGACGCCTTTGCCAATTCGATATTAATTTTATGTTGCTTATATTATATCATAAATTTGCATTTGTAAAGAGTTTTTTTATTGGAATTTATGCTTGAAAGATTTCTATCATCATATCTTCTCAAACTCCTTCTTCATAACGATGATCCATATCACACCAACCATTACTCCCGATATATGCAGTACAAATGAAGTCATACTGCTCATGGGATTTAACATGCCAAGCATTCCCAAGAACTCGAATAAGAAATAGTAGAATAATGGCTGCTTATAAAATACTGCTTCCTTCTTCCTTAATACCTGAACTATACAGTAAAAGCCTACTGTTGCAAACGCATAACCAACAGAAGATATACCACATGCCTGTCCTGGATGCTTCCATGTAACTGCCTGAAAGCATATTGCCGTTACAATCACTTCCACCAGAAAAAGCCACAATATACTCCTGCTGCCAATTACCTTTTCTACTATGATTCCCAACGGTATCAGCCCCATAAAGTTCATCATCATATGTACCCACATAACCCATTGCGGTTCAATATTATGAATGAAAATTCCGCTGAAATACTGCCACATATGCTCAGGTCTTGTCTGCAGGCACAGACTTCCGAATTGCTCTGGTATCAGATAGCACACCACACATGACAACATGAAACTAATCACTACAAGAAATGTCGTTACATAAGGAAACCCTTTTATTTTGTACAAATCCCTTATTTTCATATACCCTCCTTTTATATTTATCTAACACTCGTTAGGTAAATAATATAACAGAGTTTCCTCGTCGTCAACAACATTTTTTCACTTACTTGACGGCACATAATTATTGTTATATGATTCACCTAACACTTATTAGGTATTATGACGGAGGACATATGGAAGATAAAAATACACGCGAAATAATACTTCAGGAAGCACTTAACTTATTTGCCGAGAAGGGCTACGCCGCTGTTTCCATGAGAGATTTGGCTGCTGCCGTTGGTATTAAGGCAAGCTCTATTTATTATTATTTCAAGGGAAAACAAGAGTTATTTGATGCGCTGATTCAACAGGCAAATGATATCAAGGATATGATGCGTATGAACTTTATGAAAGCATTAGGCAATGTCGGCTCTGTAGCAGAAGAACCTTTCGTTCAGGCAGGCGTTTTTTTCCTGACAGGATACTTTCAGAATCCGCAAATCTCACTGCTCCTTCGTGTATTGGAATGTGAGCGTCTGCACAATGAAGACGCAGACAAGGCATGGAAAGACTTAGTAATCTATGCCCCTTTAGAACACCAACTGGAGGTATTCCGTATTCTAAAGGATAGAAACGAATTACTGGACAATAATCTTGAAGCTCTTGCCGCGGAATATCAGTCCATGGGCTTACTGGCTTATTTTACAGGCGATGTTGAACAGCTACAGGAACAGCTGCGCCGTTTTTATCGCAGAACCTTTAAATAATGCATCTAAAATTTTCTATAATTATTTTTTGAAAAATATATTGACAATCGTCAAAATTAGGTCTAAACTTCGTGACATAGACAAAGGCGTCTTGGATGAAAATCCAAGGCGCTTTTTGTATTTTATACAAAAGGCGCAAGAGGATGCGCACTCGCGTATGTAGTATATGTCGCAAAAGCGGCTACGCTAGGCGCTATTAACATTTGGAAGGAGAAATGATTATGGAAAAGAAAATCCCTGAACTTTATGGAAGCCTTGTATTTAATGACAGGGTAATGCGTGAAAAGCTGCCAAAGGATATTTATAAGGCACTTCGCAAGACAATTGAAAATAATACACACTTGGAGTTAGACGTTGCCAATGCAGTAGCAACTGCCATGAAGGAATGGGCTATAGAGCATGGTGCTACTCACTTTACACACTGGTTCCAGCCAATGACAGGACTTACAGCAGAGAAGCATGACAGCTTCATTTCTCCTGTAGGAAAAGGTGAAATCTCAATGGATTTCTCAGGAAAGGAATTAGTAAAAGGTGAGCCTGATGCTTCAAGCTTCCCATCAGGCGGCTTAAGAGCTACCTTCGAAGCAAGAGGCTACACAGCATGGGACCCAACCTCTCCTGCATTTATCAAGGATGGTACACTGTACATACCTACAGCCTTCTGTTCCTACAGCGGTGAAGCACTTGATAAGAAAACTCCACTTCTTCGCTCTATGGAAGCATTAAGCAAGCAGGCTACAAAGGTATTACATCTCTTAGGTCAAACAGATGTAACCAGCGTATCTACTACAGTCGGACCTGAGCAGGAATACTTCCTTGTAGATAAGGATTTATATAAAAAGCGTAAGGATTTAATCTTTACAGGCCGTACTCTTCTTGGAGCAATGCCTCCAAAGGGTCAGGAAATGGATGACCACTACTTTGGCGCTTTAAAACCCCGCGTATCTGCATATATGCACGAACTAGATGAAGAGCTTTGGAAATTAGGCATTCCTGCCAAGACAAAGCACAACGAAGTAGCTCCTGCACAGCACGAATTAGCTCCCGTATTTGATACAACAAATGTTGCTGTAGACCACAATCAGCTTATGATGGAAATTATGAAAAAGGTTGCTGAAAAGCATGGCTTGGTTTGTCTTTTACATGAAAAGCCGTTCGACGGCATCAATGGTTCAGGTAAACACAACAACTGGTCAATGTCTACAAACACAGGCGTTAACCTGTTAGACCCTGGAAAGACTCCCGCCGAAAATACACAGTTCCTTATTTTCCTGATGGCTGTAATCAAGGCAGTAGATGAATACGCTGACCTAATGAGATTATCCGTTGCAAGTGCCGGAAATGACCATCGTCTTGGTGCAAACGAAGCCCCTCCTGCTATCGTATCCATCTTCTTAGGAGACGAGTTAACAGAGATTCTTGATTCTATCGAGAAGGATATCTTCTTTGGTACACAAAAGGCGGTTCAGATGGAAACAGGTGCCTCTGTATTACCTCATTTTACAAAGGATACCACAGATAGAAACAGAACCTCACCATTTGCATTTACCGGTAATAAGTTCGAGTTCCGTATGCTTGGCTCTGCGTTCTCTGTATCAGGACCCAATATTGTTCTCAACACTGCTGTTGCTGAGGCACTTTCCGAGTTCTATGAGGAATTAAAGGACGTACCTGCTGATGAAATGTAAACTGCAGTTCGTGAGCTTGTGAAACGTACTATTATTGCACATAAGAAGATTATCTTCAACGGAAACGGTTATACAGATGAATGGGTGGAGGAAGCTGCACGCCGTGGACTTCCAAATATGAAGTCAACACCTGATACTTTACCTTGCTTTATTGCAGATAAAAACATCAGTCTCTTTACAAAGCATCGTATTTATACAGAAAGCGAAATTCATTCAAGATATGAAATCTTATTAGAGAACTACTGTAAGACACTTCATATTGAAGCTAAGACTTTAAAGGATATGATTCGCAAGGAATACTTACCTTCACTTACCGCTTACACAGAAAAGCTTGCACTTGGTATTCAGACCAAATCAAGCGTTGCCCAGCTTCCATGTACCGCTGAGCGTAAGCTTCTTGGTACACTTTCTGAAGCATCTGAGAAGCTCTGCCAATTAGAAGAAGCTCTCGAAGCAGATATTGCAACTGTTGAAGCAATGACTGATTTATTAGTAGCTGCGAAGTACTATAACTCTACAGTTTTAGCAGATATGAATGCTATTCGTACTGTTGCTGATGCTACTGAGGAATATCTTCCTGAAGATGTTTTACCATATCCAAACTACGAACAGCTACTGTTCTCTTTATAGGAAAAGCATTAACTTAAAGCGAGGAAAATCGAATGCAAATTAATCAGGATAAGCTTCATGAGGAATGCGGCGTATTTGGTATCTTAGATACCACAGGTAAAAATGTCTCTAACACTATATATTACGGACTATGCGCCCTTCAACACCGTGGTCAGGAATCTGCAGGTATTGCTGTATGCAATACCGAAGGTCCTCTCGGAAATCTCATGTGCTACAAGGACATGGGACTGGTAAATGAAATATTTACTTCCAATATCTTAAATGACCTGAGCGGTAATATCGGCATCGGTCATGTACGATACTCTACAACTGGCGAAAGCTCTGTAAAAAACGCACAACCTATTGCAATCAATTACTTTAAAGGCACATTGGCTCTTGTTCATAACGGTAACTTAACAAATATGGATGATTTAAAGAACACCTTACAGGAAAATGGCGCAATCTTTCATACCACCACGGACTCTGAAATCATCACATACCAGATTGCCTTAGAACGCACCAAATCCCCCAGCATTGAGGCTGCGGTATGTGAGACAGCAAAGAAGCTAAAGGGTGGCTTTGCTCTCATCGTTATGAGTCCACAAAAGCTGATTGGTGTAAGAGATACCTATGGACTAAAGCCCTTATGCCTTGGGAAACGAGAGGGTAGCTATATCCTAGCCTCTGAAAGCTGTGCTTTGAGTGCTGTCGGTGCTGAATTTGTAAGAGACATTTTCCCAGGAGAAATCATTACCATCACAAAGGATTCTGTTGTCAGTGACTATTCCTTATGCACCAAGTCTCATGCGCACTGTATTTTCGAATATATCTACTTTGCAAGATTGGACTCTACCATGGATGGCATCAGTATCCATGATGCAAGAGTTCGTGCAGGTGCCGCATTGGCAAAGGATTATCCTGTTGAGGCAGACCTGGTCGTAGGTGTTCCTGATTCAGGTTTGGCTGCTGCCATAGGCTATTCCGAGCATTCGGGTATTCCATACGGTATGGCGTTTCAGAAGAACAGCTATGTAGGACGAACCTTTATCAAACCTACGCAAAGCGAACGTGAATCAGCGGTTCAAATAAAGCTAAACGTTATACCAAGTGTCGTAAAAGGCAAACGAATTGTTCTAATCGACGATTCCATCGTGCGAGGCACTACTATTTCAAAGCTCATCAGAATACTGAAAAAAGCCGGTGCTACAGAGGTTCATGTGAGAATCAGCTCTCCGCCCTTTTTATACCCCTGTCACTACGGAACCGATGTACCAACTACGAATCTATTAATTGCGTCTAAGCACAGTAACGAAGAGATTCGAGAACAAATCGGGGCTGACTCACTGGGCTATCTGAAGCTTTCCGACTTTACGGAAATGGTTGGCGATTTGCCGCTATGTACGGCATGCTTTACAAATGAATATCCCATTATTTAAAAACGAAGGCACCTGTTCTGGTGCCTTTACTTCTATTAGCTGGAGTACTCTTCTACTTCCACACTGCTTATCTTCTTTCCTTCTGCATATCCACATATCCTAAGTCCCTCGGAAATCACCTTATACCAGTTTTGTACACTTAATCTGCAAAAGGTATTATCCTCAAACTCTATGGTACACATACTATCTGCCTCGCTGTCCATGCTATAGGATATCTTATACATATTCTTCCTACTGAATGCGCCAATATCCTCTAACAAGCTTACCATTCTGTAAACTGTCGCCATCCCTATCGTGGAATCCAATGCACAAGCCTTATAATACATCTCCTTGCAGCTTGTACAATCCTCCTCTAGAATAACATCCAGTAACAGCTTTCTCTGCTTAGTGACTCTACAGCCACGCTCACGAAGCTTTTGTAACACGACCTCTTTTCTTATTTTTGTTCTATAATAACATACCTGTTCTTTTGATATATTCTGTTCCATATAACCTGCCATATAATCCCAATTAGTTTTAACTAACAATAATTATATGTCTAGAACACATTTTAGTCAACATAAAATCCCTCAAATATCAGCAAACATTCTAATATTTGAGGGACTTATCATTTCTATATATAATTTGCCATTTTAAATAATTGCGATTCACTAATTGAAAAAGGATAATTCTTCAATTTTGCAGGATTATCAAGAATACTCTTCACGTCTGCTCTCATTAACTCCTCGCTAACCTCTACCTCACCTAACAGGTCACGAAGATAACATCCAAATTCTTTGGCATCCGCAAATCCCAGAAGTCTTAACACCTCTGCCGACTCCTGCCTATCTTCATAGTAAGCCACATAGCCTCCAAGGAACATGCCCACCGCCTTTCCATGCGGCACGCCAAGCTCATAGGTTACAGGATAGCTTAGCCCATGTGGAAGTGAGGTTCCCGTATAAGTAATCGCCATACCGCCTATCATGGATGCATGTAAAAGCATTTCATAATCCGCCTCTTCAAGAGACTCGTCATGCAAACGAGACTTAAACTCTCCCCACATTCTAAGTCCTTCTCTGCTATAGATGCGATTCAGCTCATTAGAATTGGTATTCAAATAGCTCTCTACCAAATGTGCAAGCGCATCCACTGCTGATAATTGCATGGCTCTCCTCCTGATGCCTTTATAACACATTACGCAGCGTAATGAGCAATACCTTACGCTGCGTAACATGTTAATTTTCTTTATTTTAATTATGACATTAGGGAGAATCTTATGTCAATTTATTTCGCGATCTTATACGGGAAGATTGTAAAGAACTTCTCTTCCTCTGTACGAATCGGTACGACCTTAGAACAAACACCAAAGAATCTCTCTATATTCTCCTCTGTAACAATGTCTAAGGTCTTACCCTGTAGCTGCTTATTACCATATCCCATCATCAAGGTGGTATCTGATATCTTCAACGCATGATTCGGGAAATGGGTATTAATCAGGCAGCTGGTCTTAAACTCATCGGCAACTCGCTCAATTGTATTTACAATCTGAAGCTGATTCTTCATATCAAGATTCGACTCAGGCTCATCCAGAATCATAAGCTCTGGCTCTGAAATCAAAGCTCTTGCCATCATAACCATCTGCAATTCACCGCCACTTAAAGCATTGCAATGCTTATCAGCAAGTTTCTCAACACCTAAAGCCTTTAATACCTGGTATGCCTTATCATAGTCCTCCGCAGATGGAACTGCAAAGAAATTCTGCTTAGAATTTAATCCCATAATAACGGCATCCATAACCTTATAGGAAAATGCGCTTTGCTTTGCCTGCGGCACATAGCTTGTTTTCTGCCAGAACTCCTTCATGGAATGTGGTGACATTACTTTTCCATCCAACAGACATTCACCTGTCTTCCACTTTAAAAAGCCCATGATACACTTAAGCAAAGTCGTTTTGCCAACGCCGTTTGGTCCAAGTATGGTCATAACTGTGTTTTTACCAATTTCAAAATTGATATCCTTCAATATCATATGCTCGCCGTAACCAAAGCCACCATTTTTTACTTCCAGTTTCATCAGCCTTTTCCTCCCATGGTTCTCCTTAAAATAATTGCAAAGAACGGAGCTCCGATAATTGCAGTCAATATAGATAACGGTAACTCTGCTGCCGTAAGGGTTCTTGCGATTGTATCAATCAATAACAGATAGGTCGCTCCTAAGATGATACATGCTGGAATCAGTCCTCTATGGTCATTTCCAATGAAGAAACGTCCAATATGTGGAATAACGAGTCCAATCCATCCAATAATGCCGCACAGTGAAACAGATACTGCTGTCATCAATGTCGATACTACAATAATTACAATTCTTAACTGGTCAACACGTACACCAAGCGACTTAGCCTCTTCCTCTGACAATGACAACAAATTCATCTTCCAACGAAGAACGAATAACACAATCATACAAGGTACAATCGTAACCGCCGCAATCGCAACCTTCTGATAAGATGCTGACGCAAGGCTTCCCATTAACCATACTGTGATAGCAGGAAGCTTATCCTGCGGATCAGCTACATATTTAATTAATGAGACAAGTGCCTCAAACAATGCTCCTACAATAACGCCCGACAGAACCAGCATATATAGCTCTGTCTTTTTCTGTACTCTTGAAATAAAAAGTACAATCGCTACTGCTAACAAACCAAAGCATAACGCCTGAATCTGCACAACAGCTGAACCTGCTGACAACAGAATTCCAAGAGATGCACCAAAGCCAGCTCCTGCCGATACACCAAGAATATCAGGACTTACTAACGGATTGCCAAAAAGGCACTGATAAGAAGCACCGGAGCATGCAAGCCCTGCTCCAATAATCATGCTAAGCAGGATTCTTGGAAGTCGTACCTGCATCACTACATTGACGCGAATCTTATCCATATTCTCTAAAGCATTCTTAAAGTTTGCAATGATAATCTCTATTACATCAAACGGTGTAATATCATATCTTCCTATACACATGGCAAAGAAGAATGCCGCCACCAGCACTATAAACAGTATCAATAGCTTGGTATAGATATTCTGTAAAAATATTTTCTTTGTATTCACTGTGATACCCTTCCTATCAAAGCATTAGAAATCCTGAACATCTCCAAGTATCTCATCTAAAATTTCGTCGGTTACTTCAAAGTTATATACATCCTGGTAGAACTCTGCTACCTCTTCGCGCATATCCATATCCTCGAAAATCTGCGGATGCTGAATCTTTGCAAGCCACTTAATCATTAATGGTGTTTCTACCCCTGGTGGGTCCCAACGATAGCCGCCAATCGGAATCTTGTAAACCTGACCATTCTGTACAGCATCTACTACAGACCAATCCTGTCCCTCCAATTCATTGTTCATTAAATCAGAAGGCTGTAAATCTGTGAAGTTACCAATGTAGACAATACTTGGATTCCACTCGTAAATCTGCTCCATATTCACATAGAGAGCCTCACCTGATAAATCACCTGCAGGATTTACCGCTCCACTGTTCTCAATCCAATACTTTGAAAAGCCTGTTCCTGTAACTTTAAGGTTATCTGACATAATCAGAATATTGCTAATCTCCTCCTCTGGAAGTGTTGCAATCTTGTCTGTTACTTCTGCTACACTCTCATGGAAGTAAGTAATTAACTCTTCTGCTCTTTCTTCCTTATCAAACATTGTTCCAATAATGCGAATCCATGTCTCCAAGTCCTCGACATCACCATACTCCAATGCTACAACCTTGATACCTGCTGCCTCCATCTTGGCGATTTCCTCATCCATGTAATTCCACTGGAATACAACATCAGGCTCAAGCTTCAACACTTCTTCCACATTTACAATAAAGCTTGTATCTACAAATGAAGTATTGGCATTTGCAAGCTCTGGATACATATACTTTAATGCACTGTTCTCATATGCAACAATGGATGAAGGATTACATCCAACTAAATTTTCATTATTACCAACTACTGCATAGTAAATATATGGGAATGGCATAATGGTAGTTGCTACTCTCTCAGGTACACCATCTAATTCAATGGTCTTACCAAGCTGGTCGACAATTACAATTTTGTCTGTATCTTCTTCTACAGCATCAGCCTTCGCTACTGACTCCTCCTCTAATGCTGTACTCTCAACAGCTGACTCCTCAGTCACTGTCTGTTCTACCTGTGCAGAACCACAGGCAGTCAATGCCAACATACATCCTGTCAGCAAACAAACCCTCAAAAATTCTTTCACTTTTCTCATTTTTACTCCTCTTTCTTTCATATGTGTTCGTTACCTATGCAACGATATGAAATGCCTCTTTCCCGATAATTTCCTCCAAAAATGCATCCATTTCTTCGGTCAGTAACCGTGGCATTTTATCCCAGTAAAGCTTGCTGGACAACGCAACATGTGGCAGTGTTACAAGCTTTATACTACTATCCTCCGCCAGTAAATCCTCAAATAACGGGTCACCAACTAAGGTTGTGTAGTTACCTGAATCAATCAATTCGATTAATTTTTCTTCGCTTGTAATATTCTTATCGCCCTCTGCTGCTATCGTTTTATCTAATCCAAACATAGAGCCTACTGTTATCTTACTCTCTGGTCTTTGACTCAGAATCGCTCTGCGAATACTGTTGCAAAGAACCTGCTCGCCCACAATCAGGATTTCCCCATCCTGCGACGCATCCTTTAAAACTCTGTCCTCACCATCAAGTAAGGCAGCTTCCAGCATTTCACGTACATCTTCACTGTCTCCAAACGGCATACCAACCACATAAGGTATGTTGTACTTTCTCTTTAACAGCTTTGCTGCTGCCATACCTGATTCGGTAACCACAAGATTCACCTGTGCCTTAGCAAGATTCTCGATTTGCTCAATGCTAGCTCCCATCATGAGCTTTCCAATTACCTGAAAATCCCAATCCTCTAATCTCTTTACCAAATCTTGTGCATTCTCATTTGCCGAAAAATCAATTGCATTACTTCCTAAAATATTGATTCCTCTTGTAATCTTCTCTGGCTGATTCTTTGTGAAACGCTTAATTAACTCGGTCATTGCCATGGCAATTCCCTTGTTGTACAAACCAAGTCCATTGGTATCAAAACCAAATGCAGGCAAGCCTGTTCTGGACTCAACCTCATGGGCAATTCCCTTCATATCCGAACCAATTACCATAGGAACAGGACTTCCTATTACGGTATACATAGTCGGATGAAGCTCTTCACCTGCTTTTATTATATTGTCTATTAACTTATCGTCTCTTCCTAACACTGCGTCAATTTCTCGAATTGCTGAACAGAATATCTTCGAGCTACTTCCATACCATCTTGGCTCATCGTATCCTGTATAGTTACCTGTACAACCTGATGCGTCATGAATGACACAGATTCCACCCAAATCAAACATCGCTGAGCATACGCCCGAATAGTCAGGTGCAAGTGCAGGAAGTGTAATCCATAAATTCTCCATATCTCTACACCACCAATACTGTATCTTCTAATAATTTCTTCAATTCAACTTCCTTTTGGGATGCCTCCTCAATCATTTTCATAAGGTCAATAATTCCCTGGAAGCCATATAAACCATGCTGTCCTGCGATATCCAGCACATGCTTTGCGCCCGAAATGTACGCTGCACTAAATCCAATGGAAAGACAATCCACACCAAACTTTTCACTAATAGTTGTTCTTGGATGCTGTGGCTGTAAAACCAAAATCTCAGGATAATTTTCGCGAACCCATTCGAAGTTTGCCTTATCAGAAGGTAACACCTTCTGCTGATATACACATTTTACCTTCATTCCAGCTTCCAGCAGGGATTTTGCAAGGTCAAATGGTCTTGTAATGGTTTCTCCATCAATAATAATTTCCATATCACCGACTGTCTGTGCGGCGCGCTCCATTGCTGCTCTACATTCCTCTTCATATGCTGTGAAATCAGGACAAGAAACGCCTAACTGCTTTGCAATCCTCTCATAGGTTTCCTTGATGCAGTCAATCTGAAAACTGGTCAATGCCATTTCAAAAGGAATACCAAGCTTCTTCTCCATATTCGTTGACGCATATTTTCCTGTAGGTGCCAACACGAGATTTAACTTACTCTTTGCCATTTCCTGATAACCGATAAAAGTAGCATAATCCGAGATATGCCTTACAACAGATGCTCCCATCTCATGAAGCACGGTAAAGAGTTCGCTGTTTTTTTTGATTGGTGCCAAATTACCTATCAGATTTACACCGCAATCACGGTCTTCACGTCTGTCCAGTAATGCATAATCCTTATTCTGAATATTTACCGCAGGTGGTACACCCGTGTCAGTTGAAGTCGGATTCATATGTGCAAAGGTAAATCGCACATCTGGAAACTCCTCTGATAACTGCATAATCAACGCATCATGATCTGTTCCTAGCAAATCATCAATACAGCTTACAAATATCATGAGAACCTTGGGCATTCTTCCCTTTCTCTTTAAATGCGCAAGCAACTTGCGTGCCGACTGAATCAGTGTATCCTCATATCCTCCTGATACAATGTCTGCTTCGCTCAAAAACACGTAGGATACTCGATTCTTTCTATCTTCCATTCTCGCCGCAAGCGCGCCATGTCTTCCGCAGGCTGCAGGACTTACAAACAGTTGATAGCTTTCAGGAACAAGCTGCCCCATCTTTAGTACACCCCAGCCACCATGTGCAGGTGATGAGTAATGTAAGGAATCCTCAAACAAGTTATTATGCAGGCAACAGCTCACGACGGCTCACCTCCAATACCTTATCTGCCAAGGCACGGTATGCCTGTGCCATATCGCTCTCTGGAAGAGCCTCAATAACAGTCTTTCCAAGTGCCTCAGCCTGCTGTACTGCGCCATCACGCGGAATGATACTGATTACCTCTTCGCCCATTTCTTCTGCTGCTTTTCTTACCAAAGCTTCCTCGTTCTCAACATTTCTTGAATTCAGAACAAGTCCTGCAAGCTGTGCATAACCCCTCTTATCAAAATTATGAACTGCACTTGCAATATTAGATGCCGCATATAACGCCATCATTTCTCCTGAAGTAACGATAAGTACATGGTCTGCGTAGCCGCCACGAATCGGCATAGCAAAGCCGCCACATACAACGTCCCCCAATACGTCATATAAAACAATATCCGGCTGATAACACTCGTAAGCACCAAGCTCCTCAAGCTTCTCAAACGCGGTAATAATTCCCCTTCCTGCACAACCAATACCTGGAGTTGGTCCACCTGCTTCAACGCAAAGAATGTCATTGAAGCCTTTGAAAACAATGTCTTCCAGTTCCACTCCATCTGGTCCCTTTTCTCTAATCTGGTCAAGAACGGTCGGTATTTTAACGCCGTTCATCAAGCACTTTGTTGAATCTGACTTTGGATCACATCCTATCTGCATAACGCGATACCCCATCATACTAAGTGCTGCTGACAAGTTAGATGTGGTTGTTGATTTTCCAATACCACCTTTTCCATAAACTGCGATTTTAACCATAAATACTCCTCTTAAATAAATAATGTGATTTGCCTTTGATGCAACTTGCATCATTCTATCTTATCTGATTAGTTAAAACTAACTGTATTATTTAAAAATAAGTTAGCCCTCGCTAACCTTAGTGATACTAGCATAACTCTTTAGGTTATGTCAACATTTTTGTTGATAAACAAATATCAATAAAGCCGACGAACGGTAATTTCTTACCAATTCGTCGGCTCTGCTTCCTGATATACCGGTACATAAGAACATGACCGCCATACCGCAATTTACCTACAATACACCTCGATTGCCTTAGTCACAAACTCAGCTGTACCACTTCCTCCAGCAGCATTGATATTCTCTGTCATAGCACCACCACCACTGTACATCTTACCAAGTCCTGCTAAAATCTGATTCGTACAGGTATAAAAATGCTCGGTAATATAATCCTGTAGCTTCTTAACCTGCTGCTGTACTTCCTCACTATCTGGCTCCTTGTGAAGCATAGTACCAAATTCAACGAATAACTCCATCATAGCAGCCCCAATGGCATTCTTCTGCTCATTGGACATTCCCTCTGTTTTCTGCTCATACTCTTTATAAGCTTCTGTCTTGCCCCATGTCGCCTTTGCTTGGGCTGTGTATTCGTCAATCTTCTTTGCATCAAATGCTGAAAAATCCATATTTCTCACTCCTACTCCTTGTATTCCACGAGCAAATGTAATTAGATTCTCCAAGTGTTCTTTCTTCAGAGTCAGCAGTTGAATCTGCTGCTCTAACGCCTTATTTCTTTCAAAATCAGGACTATCCAGAATCGCTTGAATATCCTTCAATGGAAACTGTAGCTCTCGAAACAACATGATATGCTGCAATCGTTCTAATGCTGTATCGTCATACAGTCTGTATCCTGCCTCTGTAATCGCTGTTGGATGCAGAAGACCGATATTATCATAATAGTGCAGAGTGCGTATACTCACTCCCGATAATTTGCTTACTTCATTTACTGTTCTCATGCCTGCTTCCTTTCTATTACATGTTTTCCTCATGTAAGCTTATCATAGACTATGACGTAACGTTAGAGTCAAGCGCAAGATTACAAATTTTTCAAAACTTCAATTCATTAAAATTATCAATCATCCACTTGGTCATTTTCTTATTGATCTCCAATATATCCTGATACTTATCCTGTTCTGAAAGCCATGCAACACAAACCAGCTGATTAGATAACACAACATACGGAACAGCCTGCATCTCTTCTTCTGATAGATTTACAACACTGCTATATCCATAAATAATATTTTTATAGATTTCAATCCATTTACCTAGCTTCTCCTCGTCATTCCAGTCAAAGCCTTCCGATAATATTGCCGTTGCAGCATAGCATGGGTCAAAGATTCGTATATTTCGCTCAGAAAGTTCAAAATCAATAAATCCCCAGCTATCTTTAGATGTGATAATATTTCCCGGATTCGGGTCTCGATGAATAATCTGTTTAGGAAGCTTATCATACACCTTTCCAAATACTTCTGTATATTCATCGCATAACACAGGTGAAAGCTCGACTATTTCCTTTGCCTTTGGTAATGCCCAATTCTGTATACTTTCTAACAAATTTACATCCTTAACCTCACAGTCAACCTCCTGCAATGCCAAATGCAGCTGTCCTATGATTTCTCCTATAAATCGACCATCTGACGAATAGTTGCCCTGGAAAATATCGCTTGCTTTCATCGCCTTCCCAGATATACGTTTCGTCAAATAGAAAAATAATGCTTCCTCTTCAACAAAATCTTTTCCATCCTGCGTTTTGACTACTGTCGCCCCCATAAGCCCTGCCTTTGTAATCGCCTCGGACAGCTCAATATGCTTAATTACCCTTCCAAGATTAGGACTAAATTTAATTACATACTCCGTTCCAACATAATATGCATTTTCATTATGATTTCCTGTATCCTCATAATAAATATCCTGCACAGTCTCACCCTGAAGTCCCCAGTTTACCAATATTTCCGTTATTCTCTTATGTGTCACCATGATTGTTTCCTCCTTAATAAGATTGATATGATACGGTTCCTTTACCTTATACTTCTTCAGAAACTCAGATGGTGTATAACCTAGCTCTCGCTTAAATGCTTTATAAAATCCTGCATATGTGTCAAATCCATACTGCATGGCAACATCAATCATTTGATTGCCTTTGCTAATCTCATAGATTCCATGCAAAAGCTTTCGACGCAAAATATACTGCATTACAGGCATTCCTAGCACCGAATGAAACACTCTGTAATAGTGAAAAATCGAAAAGCCTGTCCTATCAGCTAGCTCTTGTACTGTAATCTCAGCTTTTAGATTCTCCTCAATATAGTCGATGCTGCTTTGCATGATTTCTCGGTTATCCATCCTTCATCTCCTTCCTCTCTATGTACTTGCAAGTCATATCTATATCATAACTAACTTAAGGAGAAATACATTTCCCAGATTGGCATGTTTTGTGTTACTATAAAACCGCTATAGAATCTACAATCTCTACAGCGGCTTATATCCTTACAATTTCGATATATAATTTTCTAAACTATGAAAAACTCCTAGAATATATACCATACATCCTTCAACACGAAATATTACGACATATCGCATATTTGCAACTACTGCTTCTCGATACTTTTTCCTCTTTAGATAGACATCTGTACATTCAGCAAACTGATATGGATTCTCCTCAATTCTTTTATAGATATCACCTATTTTCTCCAATAAATGTCCTGCTGCCTGTTCATTCTCTAATCTAAATAGCAAGTATTGTACTAGATTATCCAGTAAGTACTCCGCTCTTTCAGTTATCACCAAGTTATAATCCATACTTCTCCTTCATAGCAGCTAATGATTCCTTGGCATCCTTTACTTTTCCTTCTTTTACTTGTAACTCTGACAGCGCAAGTTCGTGATACATCTTAATGTGTTGCATGGTATTTTCATAGGTTTCTATGCTCATAATAACCATATCACCATAGCCATTTTTCGTAATATAAACAGGCTCATCAGTCTTATGGCATAGCTCTGAAATCTCTGCAGTATTCTTTAATTCTTTAATCGGTATAATTTGTGGCATATTGCACCTCCATTTATGTACTTATTATACCACAATTATACCACGCACACAATAACTCTATTCATCATTTCCCCAGCACATCATGGCGATACTGCATAGGTGTCATACCATACAGCTTCTTAAACAGTCTGATGAAATGCTCTACATTAGGGTAGCCAATGGAATCGGCTATATTATCTGCCGTCATGTTACCGTTTTTCAGTAAAGTTTTGGCTCTCTTCATACGAATATTGGTTACATGCTCGCCAAAGGTCTTCCCTGATTTTTCTTTGATATACTTGGAAATGTACGGTTTGGATAAATGAAATTGCTCTGCCACAGCATCCAAGTCAACAGTTTGATAATGTGCTTGAATGAAATTCAGCATTTCAAGCAGACGGTCATCCTTTATATTTTCATTCTCTTGCAATGCAGGCAGCTTATTCACTGCCACTACAAGCGCATTAATAGAAGCCTTGATGATATCCTCATCCATACCTACTCCCCAATAAAATGTATCCTCGAATTTCACGCCTACATATGCTACTGCCTTAGACGAAGAACCTGTCGACAGTGCATGCTCCTCATAAACTGCTAATTCATAATTCATATTAAAGAATTGTTTGATTGTATTACTTACTGCATCTAGTCTTCCATTTCCATTAGCATCTACAATAGCCTTCTTCTCCCCACACTGAATGGTCACTTCTGCAAAAATGCCATTTTCCTGCTTAAAATGACACTCGGGTATGCTAAAGTTTGGCATATGATTCACATATTGATCTACAAAAATATCATAAACCCACTGCGGCGATAATTCCTTATGCTCCACATCTGAAATATGCTTTACTGCATAGCCAACCTCTTCTCGCATCTGCTCAGGAACTGAAATAGCATAATTCTGCTTTAAGATATATCCAACACCACCTTTACCAGACTGGCTATTAATTCGAATCACATCGGAATCATAGGTTCTACCCACATCCTTCGGATCAATCGGTAAATATGGAACGGTCCAAGCATCCGTCTTCTGTTCTTCACGATATTCCATTCCCTTAGCGATGGCATCCTGATGAGAGCCGGAAAATGCCGTAAATACCAAGTCTCCTGCATATGGCTGACGCGGTGACACCTGCATTCCCGTTACTCTTTCATATACATCTCGAATCTCTGGCATATTCGTGAAATCAAGATTCGACTCCACGCCATGAGAAAGCATATTCATGGCAAGTGTCACAATATCCACATTACCTGTGCGCTCTCCGTTTCCAAATAACGTGCCTTCAATACGATCTGCACCTGCCAGTAATCCAAGCTCTGCATCACTGATGCCCGTTCCTCTGTCATTATGTGGATGTAAGCTTAAAATCACTGCATCGCGATATTTTAAGTTATCATTGATATACTCCACCTGTGATGCAAACACATGAGGCATTGCAATCTCCACTGTTGTCGGAATATTGATAATCACCTTATTCTCTTCGGTTGGCTCCCATACATCCAATACAGAATTACAAACCTCTATCGCATAGTCTATCTCTGTCCCTGGAAAGCTCTCAGGACTATATTCAAATGCAAAGTTCCCTTCTGTTTCACTCGCCAGCTTCTTTAATAATCTTGCTCCATCCACTGCAATCTGCATGACCTCTTCCTTGGATTTCTTAAAAACCTGCTCTCTTTGTGCCACAGAAGTAGAGTTATACAGATGAATAACTGCCCTAGGCGCGCCTTTTACAGCTTCAAAGGTCTTCTTAATAATGTGCTCTCTTGCCTGCGTTAACACCTGCACAGTCACATCCTTTGGAATCAAATCTCTATCAATCAGTGCGCGCATAAATTCAAATTCTGTCTCAGACGATGCTGGAAATCCTACTTCAATTTCCTTAAAACCAATCTTCACAAGCATCTGAAAAAACTCTATCTTCTCTTCTAATCCCATCGGTTCAATCAACGCCTGATTTCCATCCCTTAGATCCACTGAACACCAAATCGGTGCCTTCTCTATGTAATCCTTTTTCGCCCATTTCAATCCGCATACTGGTGGTAAAAAATACTGTCGTTGATATTTTTTAATGTTATTCATATAATTATCGCCCCTATTCTATATTAAAATATATCAATATTGATGATAATATTTTAACTCTTTTCCATCAGCAATGCCATGATTATATTTAATCAGTATTATTGATATTTTTTGCACCGTTATTAAAAGCGCTGTAAAGTACAAAACTTTACAACGCCTTATGTGCTTGCAATTTCACTTATTCGTTATCTGTTTTTAAATAAAATGTCGTTAAATTCTGACCGTTACCCTTTGTCATAAAACCATCCTCAAGTACGACAGCAACCATACCTTCCATGATACTCCACATAGACACAATAGCTCCGACTTCATTTGCTTCAGGTATCGCTGCAGGTGTCTTCTTTCGCAGTTCCTCCCCTGCCATATCTCTATGCTTAGCAATCAGTTCCGCCATTTGACCAATGCCATCACCGAGTTTGCTCTTTACAGATTCATAATCTGCATATGAGATAGTAGCAAATTCCGGACATAGTATTCCATTCTTTACACTGACAAATCCATTTTCTAAGAGTGATGAAAGAGCAGCCACTTCCTCTGGTTCCTGCTTTCTTTCCACAGCCGCCTCAAGCATTTGTCCTACAGCATTACTATGTTCAAAAGGATTTAATACCTTTTCCGACAATTTTACAAAATTTAAAATACGCATATACCCATTACTCATATCATACTGCCCATAGATTCCCTTAGTCTCTGTATGATATTCACCTCGTATTCCCATCACATATCCATTACTTCCATTTTGCAAAAGTGGGAATTGCATTTTGGTCTTCATATACTGTTCAGACATCATACTTGCCTCCCAAATAATCAGCATAAGAACAAACCATCTTTTCGTGTTAAGGTCAGCATTTTCATAAAAATAATCTGTTTCCGCAAGATATCTAACACCATCGTCAACCAGCTTCTTCACATCTTCAAGCTTCGTTTCAATCAATTCTGTTGCCTTGGCGTATACTGTTTTTCTCCACTGCTCATCATATAAAACCATATTGCTCTGATAGGTCTTTCCTTTTTTTACAAGCAATCCCATCTTTTCCAGTATCGCTACTTCATCTTCAAGGTATGGAACCCCCACCCCCATCTCCAAACTCAACTCCTCTAGTGTCTTTGGACTTTCGTAAGCTGCAATAATAAGATTTCCAGGCAATTTTCTTTCAAACAACTCCCAATATCCGTATGAACTGTTTCCCCAGAAATTCATAGTAAACTTCTCAGGTGCATAACTTAATTCGCCATATTCTCTAACCATATTCATTCCTTCTTTCACCTTTTTTCTGCCCTCAAACAGGCACTGTTTCACATTAGTAACGGACAGATTGTATTTACCCGCAATTTCTTCACAACTGTTACCAGTAATATAATAGCTTATCATAATGCGACGGTACTTCTCTCTAAGCAAGGATAATTCTCTCCTCAAAAGCATTAGTTCTTCTTCCTTGACATAGCTTTCTTCTGGCGAAAAACAGCAAGCACCAACAAATTCATTTGGAATTTCCGCATATGTTTCTTTTCGCTTCTTCTCCAATAATTCCTACACAGATTATTGGCAACACTCCACATATACCCATATACCGCTTCATCATTTCTAATTCTGTTATAAGAGCGTAACAGCTCCAGAATGATATCCGATGCTACATCCTCCGCCAGTGCTGTGTTCTCAAGCTTCTTAACACAGTAAAGATATACTTTTTGCATATTTTCTTGGATAATACTTTCCATCTGTTCCTTTGTCATATGTTCTCCATTTCGAAATGTACTTTTGAAAGCTTTCATATATATAGTGGCGAATATGGCTCACTGGTTATAAATTTTTTCAAAATTTCCACTTTATTTTATCATCAAAATCCACTATTCTCTAGACACCCCTCCCTGCGCACTTTATAATGTCCTTAGATATTTTTACAAGGAGAAAATCCATGCCAAACATAATTGAAATTACTGATTTTAATGCTCCTGAGCTTGATGTATATGCTCGTTTATCAGAAGTACAATTGCTTCGCTTATACGAACCCAAGCCTGGAATCTTTATAGCAGAAAGTCCAAAGGTTATTGAACGCGCACTGAACGCAGGCTATGAACCGATATCCTGTCTTGTGGAGCGTAAGCATATAGACGGAGAAGCAAAGGAAATCCTTGCACGTTGTCAGGATATTCCTGTCTATACTGCGGACTCCGAAATATTGACTAAGCTTACGGGCTTTCAGCTTACCAGAGGTATGCTCTGTGCCATGAAGCGTTCCCTGCTTCCTACTGTAGAAGAAGTATGCGCAAATGCCCGCAGAATCGCCGTATTAGAGGATGTTGTAAATCCTACCAATGTAGGAGCAATCTTTCGCTCTGCTGCCGCCCTGCATATGGATGCGGTGCTATTAACTCCCGCCTGTAGCAATCCGTTGTATCGACGTGCTGCAAGAGTCAGTATGGGAACGGTTTTCCAAGTACCTTGGTCTTATCTTGATAAAGAAAATGGCATCGCAAAGCTGCAACAACTCGGCTTTAAAACTGCTGCCATGGCATTAAGTGATGACTCCGTTTCCATTGATGATGAAAAGCTAATGTCTGAGAACAAGCTTGCTATCGTACTTGGCACAGAAGGCGACGGACTCGCACTGAACACAATCGCTAACTGTGACTATACCATCAAGATTCCTATGTCACATGGTGTGGATTCGCTCAATGTAGCAGCCGCAAGCGCTGTGGCATTCTGGCAGTTAGGAATTCGTGAATAATTGAAACGTGCGCCACTAAGGGCACCTAGACAAAATGAGCAAGGCTTTACTCGCCTTGCTCATTCTCTCTTACAAAATACAAATATCCCGTATCTAACCTCTGAACAAGATACTCTGTATTATCTTCATAGCGTCTTGCCCACTTGGTTGTCTCATACATTTCACTGGTATGATTCTCATAAGGCAGAATCGTCGCAGTAATCATACCATCGTCATAGCTGCAACAACCATCACCACCAATACCAATTCCATAGGCATAGTAGAAATCTCCATTTGTACTGATGACTACTGTTCCTGTAGTTAGTCCTGTTCCATACAGTTCCTGCAGAGTCAGACCGTAATTGTACAGTTCTTCTTCTGTCTTCTGCACATCCAGCGTCCAATTTCCTGCTATCAGTGCCATATAGTCCTCCTCACACATTTCAAAGCGATAGTATTCATCTCCTATCAGAACTGCTCTCGTTCCATTTCCCCAATCATAGGTATAAGGACTGCCTACTGCCTCGAAATTCGCCTGACCATTTTTCAAGATATCCTCGTCCAAAGGTACATATTCCTCTATGTAGCCCTCTACATTTCCTGCATCTCCCATGACTTCAGACTCGCCTGTGCAATAATATACAAAATCTCCCAGCATAACCTGATAATCTCCCATGGTATTAGGAACATACTCCTCCTGCTCATAGAACTCGATAGATGCCAGTGTATCCTCGACAACCTGCGCATATTCCTCTCTCTTTTCCACAGGATACCAGAAAGTAAGGTCATACATAACCAAATCATATACAATGCTATACTGCTGAGTCAAATAAATGGTATCCTCCTGCTCACGCTGGGTAAAGACAAGCTTTCTTGCAGGCTTTCCTGCCACTGTTACATCCGATACCTCTTCTAAAGTGAAATCCAAATAATTATCCATTATCATGTCACAATATTCTTCATGAGGCATATCTAACTCTGCTCTCCAAGAGCCACCTGTTTCCAATGTAAGCGAGAAATCCAACTCCTCTGTAAAAGATACTTTGGAGCCATCCTCTAAATATGCTGTCGCTCTAGTCCATTCTGTTAAATATGTCATACCCATATTTAGCCATCTAAAGTATTTCTTCCCATAGTCTGCCACTCCTGTGAAGCTTTGCACTATTGCATTCTCTGCTGCTTCATCATTAACCGCTTCTACCTCTTCGCTAACATTACTTTCCACAACCTGCATGGTTTCCGTCTGGTCTATCTCTTCCTCTGGCTGCTCCTCTTGCCATGCAAAGCTTACCTGTGAGCCTACACCTACTGCCAGTAGCACCAGTATGGCAACCACCAATACTCCGATTTTTCGATTCTTTCCTGTGAACAGCAGCCAAAGTCTTGTCTTCGCAGTCTTCATACCTGCCGCAAACTGTGTCGTATACGCAGTTGTACCGCCCCATGTTCGTGTCATAGTCTTTAGAATAATCTGACCGTAAGAATATCTTTCCTCTCTGTTCATGTCACGGGTTACCAGTTCATCACAGACATATTCCACATCCTGAAAAGCTTTGCGTTTCATATATCTGAAAGCAGGATTGAACCAGTAAATGTCACTCACAATCGCCAATAACAGTTTATACCACAAATCCTTTTGTCTGTAATGCATCCCCTCATGGCGGAACATCATGGCAAGCTCCTGCTCGGAATAATTTGTTTCAGGAAGTAATAATACCGTATGGAAATATCCAAAAAGCATAGGTGAGGACAGTTCCGAATGAATCAACACCTTTGGAAGCTTTCTTTGACCTTGACATGCTTCCTTCCAAAACCTAATTATACATTCATCTCCGCATATTTCTGCTTCTTTCAAATACTTTCTTCGCAATGTAAAATACTGAACTCCACCAAATCCAAGTAAAAACACGGCACCAATTCCCCATATTAAGCCCGCAACTTGGGCTCCATGCATTACAAAAAATCTTCTTAACTCTACAATTATATTCTTCTCTTGAATTACAGCCGCTTCTAGCTTTGACGCATTTACAACTGCCTCATCCCCCAACACGATAACCTGTTCTTCCACGTTCCACTCTGGAACAGCAATCGGTATCACCAATCCTTGTACTTCCTCACGCACAACCTCCTGTGAAGACGTCCAATTGCTTACAGCCTCTTCTATAAAAGCCACGGGAATCACAAGACTAATTGCAATCAAAAGCCACAAAAGCTTTCTCCATCTGTAACCAATTTTACGTCCTAACCATTTGGAAATCAGTACTGCTCCAAAAATTAACAATGTTAATAAAAGCATTAACTCCAATTCTCTCAATAACCACTCACTCATCTGACTCGCCCTCTCATTCTTCCTCTTTCATCTGCTCATCCAAAAAGCTCTTTAAATCTTCTAAATCCTGCTTGCTCAGCTTCTCACCTGTATAAAGTGCCGTCACAAAGTTACTCAAAGACCCCTTGAACATCCTCTGCAAAATATTCTGCCCTTCCGCTTTCAAATACTGCTCCTCAGGAACCAGTGCTGTATAATAATTAATCTTTCCTCTCTTCTCCCTTGCCACAAAGCCTCGATTCTCCAATCGTGAAAGCAATGTCAGCAATGTACTTGCCACCACATCCTTACTATCTCCCAACTGCTCCTCTATCTCCATTCGCGAAATCGGCTCCTTCGCCTGCCAGATAATCATCATCAGTTCTAATTCTGCTTCTGGTAATTTCTTCATGTATGTCATATCCTTTCTCATATTCATAACTATTCAACCCCATTCGCAAAATCGTGCTATGCACTTTACTTTTGCTCATGTGGTTATATTTTCTACATTTGTCTAATTTAAGTTTACGCCTGCAGTATTGTTATGTCAACATCTTTTTCTACAATTGTCTAATATGATATTCCGTTAAGCCATGCATGCAATAAAATTAAGACCTATCTGAAAGCTGCGAATTTGAGGTGCATGGCTATTGCACTTCTCCTTCCATTCATGCTATACTTATGTAAATACATTTCAGAAAGGGAGACGCATATGAACGGCTTAGGATACACACCTATTTGTAGTAGCAGTTGCATATCAAAAACATGCATTTTTACACGCTCACGGGATTATTGCGCCCTTTTTTCGATGCATTGATTCATCAAGCGCATAATTCCATGAGATAAGCAGGCAATTCCATAAAAGAATTTCCTGTTTTTTTGATGCCAAAATTTGATAACACCAAACGAAAGAAGGAATTAGACATGAATCAATTCAATAAAAGATTACAACGAAATATTATCTCGGACTACTTTTACACCTTTATCAATAACCTCAATATGGCAAGCTGTATTTGGGTACTTTACCTAGGCTTTCACGGTATGAATCTGATGCAAATTGGTATCTTAGAGGGAATCTATCATATCACAGGTATTCTCTTCGAGATTCCATCAGGTGCCATCGCTGATTTATTGGGAAGAAAGAAAAGCTTACTGGTTGGACGAATCCTGATGGCAGTCTCCTGTATCATTATGCTGTTTTCAACTACATTTACAGGCTTTGCCATCGGCTTTATACTGCAATCTCTTAGCGGCAACTTCAACTCAGGCGCTGAAGAAGCCCTTGTTTACGATAGCTTGAAGCTTCTCGATAAAGACGATGCCTATCCTGCTATCAGTGGTAGAATCAATATGCTAATTGAAGTTTCACAAAGTATCGCAACTGTTATGGGAAGTGTTCTTGCAGAATACTCCTTTGGACTCTGCTACTTTGCCTGCGTTATAATCTCGCTAATCGGCATCATACCTGCTCTATGTATGGTGGAGCCACCGATACATGACACTTTAGGCTCGGATTCCAGTCATGCCGACGGCATCCTCGCTATTTTCCGTAGGCACTTTTCTGAAAGCAGGAATATCTTAGAGGAGAATCCAAAGATTTTATTTGTTATTCTCTACTACTCTATCATATTTGCTTCCTTTACCCTTTTGTTCTTCTACAGCCAGCAATACTTCACTGACCTTGGATTGAACAAAATCGAGCTTAGCGTCATTATGGTCTTTGCAGGAATCACCGCCTGTTTAGGTGCTCTTTTGAGCAATAAACTCCATCAGCTTTTAAAAGAAAAAGTCGCATGTATTGGTGCTATAGGTATCGCACTTTGCATCGTTGCATTTGGCTTCAACAACTTATATGTTGCCATCGGTGCTTTACTGATTTCCGACTTTTTTAACTCAGCACTATATCCCATACAGTCTGCCACTCTCAATGGACTTATTCCATCAGAGAAGCGTGCCACCTTACTTTCTGTAAACAGTATGTTCTTCTCAATCTTTATGATACTGCTGTTTCCTGTCGCAGGTGCTATCGCAGATGTTGTTGGGCTTGCTGTTTCATTTATT